>JAQVYP010000112.1 GCA_029004655.1 Oscillospiraceae bacterium
CATTTTCTCTCGGATTACTTTGGCTTCCTCGTTACTTGTTTTGTATGTTATATTCATTTTTTATCACCCAAATTATTATATCATAATCTGGATGATATTGGTATATTTATATTTGGAATTAGTATAATGCCTACAGATAAAAGTGAGGTTATGGAAGTAAGGGTAGTATATATCACTGAATTTTCGATAAATTAAGTCCCATTTTTGTTAATGTTTTTTTCGGTTTGCACTATACTTTGTATTAAAAAAGGTTATTATATATTATATATAGAAAACAATTTGTTTAGTAGGAGCAAGAAAATCCCAAAGTAGAATTGGTTATAATTTCACTTTTGGTTTAACTTGCTCTTTTCAACTTTGTGGGGTGGTAATATGTTTCAACTGCGGTGGATTTGGCGTAACTTAAAAGGGCGTAGAAAATTCATGGTAATGGGTCTTGCTCTTTCGATTATTACTATGTCAATGGTAGTAATTATTCCAAAACTTTCACAAATCCTAATTGATGATGTTATAATTGGCGGCCAAAAAAGTAAATTGGCGCCAATTCTATTGGTAATGTGTGGGGTGCAATTACTTCGTACAGTGCTAAGATATCTTATGGTAATTTGCCTTGAAAATGCATCGCAATTCCTTGTAATGAGGATTCGCAAGCATATTTTTACAACTATAATAAATCAAGAACTAAAGTTTTATGATCGAAATCGAACAGGTGACATTATAACCCGTGTAACGGGCGACATAGAGTATGTACGTCACACATGTTCATGGATTTCTTATATGTTTTCTGATTCAATATCTCTACTAATTGCTACTATTGTATTTCTTACAACAATTCATATAGGTCTTACATTAATTATGTTGGCAGTAACACCTCTTATTGCTATAATATCTTACTTCTATATTAAACGTATAAAGTCGATATATAGGCAGCTAAGAGAACGACTGTCTAATCTTAATACCACGGCACAGGAAAACATTGCGGGCAATCGGGTAGTTAAAGCCTTTACAAGAGAGGATTATGAAATAGATAGGTTCGATAAGTGTAGTAAGGAATACCGCGCAGCTAACCTTAGTGCATCGTATAAATGGCAGATGTTTTCACCGATTGTAGATTTAATTTCTCAGTCACTTACCGTTATTATGGTGCTTGCCGGCGGAATGTTTGTAATGAACGGCAGCCTTACATATGGTAGCCTTGCGGCTTTCTCGGGACTTACATGGGCACTTGCCAATCCTATGAAAAATCTTGGTATTATTTTAAATGATTTGCAGAGGTTTTTTACATCTGCTGATAAGGTCATAGAGTTGTTTTATTCTAAACCCATTATTGCAGACCGACACGATTGTAATGACAAAGCTGATAGGATTAAAGGGAAGATTACCTTTGATAATGTAAGCTTTAAATATAATAAGGAGCCTGTGCTGAAAAACGTTAGCTTTACCATAACTCCAGGCGAAACAATCGCAATTATGGGTAGTACAGGTTCAGGCAAAACCACACTGGTAAATCTAATTGCAAGAATGTATGACGTCACAGAGGGCCGTATTCTTGTGGATGATGTAGATGTTCGAATGTGGAAGTTATCTAAACTTAGAAGCTCTATAGGTCTTGCAACACAGGATGTTTTCCTGTTTTCCGATACAGTAGATGGCAACATTTCTTACGGTAATCCAAATTTATCCGAAAAAGATATTGAAAAATTTGCAAAAGGTGCTGCGGCTGACTCCTTTATTAATAAAATGGAGGATGGCTACAACACTATTATTGGCGAGCGTGGAGTAGGTCTTTCAGGAGGACAGCGGCAAAGAATTGCGCTAGCAAGAGCTTTGGCGGTTTCTCCGCCAATTCTGGTTTTAGATGATACTACAAGTGCTGTAGATATGGAAACCGAGCAGTATATTCAAAATCAACTAACTAATTTAGATTTCGAATGCACTAAGATTATTATAGCGCAGCGCATTTCCTCAGTAAAATCAGCTGACCGTATTTTTGTTTTAAACAATGGTTCTATAGAAATTGGCACACACGAAACACTAATGCGCAAATCGGGATATTACAGAGAAATTTGCGAACTGCAGAACCTGCCAAATCTTCCTCCTATCCCAGATGAAAACTCCACCGAAGAAGGGGGCGCGAAATAGTGGCAAGAAACAAATTTGATATTGATGAAAGCTTGGACACGCCTTTTGACTTTTCTCACCTTAAGCGCAGTTTAGTTTATGTAAATAGGTATAAAACAAGAATGATATTTGCATTCTTACTATCAATCTTGGCTTCTCTTGTGTCGTTATGCGGCCCTCAGCTTATTAAAAAGTCAATAGATGAGGCTATGCCAAACGGCAATATGACTCAGCTTTTACAGCTTTCGGGGTTGCTTGGAGGAACCATAATAATAAGCTTGCTGTTTAATGCCATCCGAGGTTTTATTATGGTGGGTGTAGGGCAAGACATTGTTTATGATATTAGATCTGATTTATTTCGCCATCTGCAAGAACTACCTTTTACCTACTATGATACAAGGCCTCAGGGAAAGATTCTGGTAAGAGTAGTGCAGTATGTAAACGCTGTTTCTGATGTGCTTTCTAACGGCATTGTAAATATTATTATAGAACTGTTAAACATAGTTTTTATATCTATATTTATGTTTAAAACCGATGCCCGTCTGGCGCTTATTATTTTAGCGGGACTACCTGTACTTGCAATCATTATATTTATACTTAAGCCTGCACAAAGAAGAGCGTGGCAGCGAGTTTCTAATAAATCATCTAACCTTTCGGCCTATACCTGTGAAAATATCGAGGGTGTTGAAATTACCGAGATATTTGATAGGCAGGATGAAAACATAAAAATCTATGACCAACTAAATAATCTGCTAAACAAGGCATGGATGAAGGCTGTCTATATCTCAAATTTAATTAGCGTTTCCGTAGATAATATATCCCAGTGGGTGTTGGCAATTATGTATATGGCTGGTATTGCATGGTTTTCACCATCGGCATCGATTGGAATTATTATAGCAATGGGTACATATGCTTCTAGATTTTGGCAACCAATTACTAGCCTTGCTAACCTATATAATCAGCTGATTACTGCTATTTCTTACCTGGAGCGTATATTCCAAACTATGGATGAGCCAATAGAAATAAGCGACGCCAAGGACGCATACAATCTACCGACAATCAGTGGCGAGGTTGAATTTAAAAACGTAAGCTTTGAGTACGAAGCTGGCGTTCGTGTACTGAATGATGTAAGCTTTAAGATAAAAGCCGGACAGTCGGTTGCTTTAGTAGGGCCGACTGGCGCCGGAAAATCTACAATAGTTAACCTAATAAGCAGATTTTATAACATAACCGAGGGCGAAGTGTTAATAGACGGTCACAGTATAAACGGAGTTACCATTAAGTCCCTTAGAAGCCAGATGGGAATCATGTTGCAGGATTCATTTATCTTTTCGGGCACTATTGAGGATAATATTCGTTACGGTCGGCTTGACGCTACAAAAGATGAAATTATAACTGCATCAAAGCGAGTGCAGGCCGATGGTTTCATTTCTCAAATGGAAGATGGTTATAACACACAAGTTAATGAACGAGGTGGCCGTCTTTCTCAGGGGCAGAAACAGCTCATATCGTTTGCCAGAACATTATTGTCTGACCCCAGAATATTGGTGCTTGATGAAGCTACTTCATCCATCGATGCAAGAACTGAGCAACTGCTGCAAATGGGAATAAACGAGCTGCTTAAGGGCAGGACAAGCTTTATTGTTGCTCATCGACTATCTACCATTAAAAGCTGTGATATAATTATATTTATTGACGGTGGTAAGATCGTTGAATCGGGCACACACGATGAATTAATGGCACTTAAGGGCAGATACTTTGAGCTTTGTACAACTCAAGATGAATAAAAATCAGACTTCCTCTAACTGTGAATCACACAATGTGCAACGGATCCAAAATATGAACCGCTATCATAAAATATTGTAAATTTGCTAAAGATAGGTTTAAAATCTTGATTAAGAATTTTTGTGTATACAGCAAAGCACATTTCATTTTGTTTTATAATAATTATCCCAAATTTGCCGCTATAATAATATTTTTTGTTAAACTGTATATTGGTATTATCACTATGAAACAGAAAAATATTATAAGAAATTTTACTTGTTCAAGTATGATTAAATCCTTGTGCTAAAAAGGATTTTCATACTTGACACATTGTGCCAAGTATGATACAATATATCTCGCGCTAGACAAAAAATTTGGCAAAAGTATAGATTAAGCCAAGCGGCTTTTAATCCTTCATTCCAGTTTCAGTTTATTATCATGTTCATTCACAATGTGGCTAAGAAACAAATAGCGCGCGAATATGGGAGTGTTCCCGAGCGGCCAATGGGGGCAGACTGTAAATCTGTTGTCTCTGACTTCGGTGGTTCGAATCCACCCGCTCCCACCAAAAGGTTAGACAAAATTCGACATTGTTCGGATATTGCCTAACCTTTTTTAATTGCGGTATTTGGGATATAATGTAGATAAAGATTATGTTCCCGTTATTAATACATGATATACTCATATGAAAAAGTCAATAGATATTTTGATATATTTCAAAATAGCTATTGACTTTTTCATATGCAAACGCTATAATCTATTTAGATTAATTTCTAATCAGGTTAAAGGAGGTGTTCACTTGGGGTTCCCTGAAACATTTAAGGCTTTGTCTGACCCTGCCAGGCGTGAAATACTGGTAATGCTTAGGGGTGGCAAGATGTCAGCCGGAGAAATAGGGAAAGCCTTTGATATGACGGGGGCGACCATATCCTATCATCTGACACAGCTCAAAAAAGCCGGGCTTATTACCGAAACTAAGTACAAAAATTATATTTTCTATGAACTGAATGCCTCGGTTTTTGAAGAAGTAATGATGTGGTTTTCGCAGTTTGGAGGAAGCAAAGATGAAAAATAAGTCAACAATAATATCCACTGTAGTATGTCTTTTACCTCTTGTGTTATCGGTTGTGCTGTTTAAAAGCCTGCCAGAACAGATAGCTGTCCATTTTAACAATGACGGTCAAGCAGACAATTATTTGCCAAAGGCGGTTGCGGCATTTGGTCTGCCGGTTCTTTTGGCGGCAATCAATCTCTATTCTCATTTCAGAGTAAACAAAGACCCGAAAAATGAGAATGCGGCAGACTCGCTAAAGGTTTGCTCAAGATGGTTGGTACCGTTGCTTTCAGTTATACTTGTGCCTGTAACACTATTTATTGCTATGGGTGTTTCCATACCGATTGTATTAATAGCAGAATCTCTTGCAGGTTTTGTCGTTTTAGTATGTGGAAACTATCTGCCAAAGTGCAAAAGGAATTATACCATCGGAATCAAACTGCCGTGGACATTGGATAACGAAGATAATTGGAACAAAACACACCGATTCGCCGGATTTGTATGGGTAATCGGCGGAATCGTTATTACACTCGATGCTTTTTTGAGCATATCCTGGTTTATCATTCTCGCTGTCATTGTGTTAATTATTATACTACCCGTTGTTTACTCCTATATTCTTTACCAAAAACAAATGAAGGACATAAAGTAATATGGGCATAGCCAGCAGTTTGTTCACCGTTTTTTGCGCACTTGTTTTTCCAATAGGCGTAGCCGTATATCTGTGCAGACTTAAAAAGAGACTCTGGAAGCCGATATTGGTCGGTGCGGCGACTTTTTTTGTGTTTCAAATGCTGGTTCGGTTTCCAATCCTTCAACTCGTTTTGCCGAACATGCGTTGGTATTTAGTGATGAGCACAACGCAGCCTAGACTGTACGCACTCTTTCTGGGTGCTACCGCAGGCTTGGTCGAGGAATTAGGAAGATACATTACCATGAAGCTTCTGCATAAGAATAATCGACAAGCGATAGATGGAATTGGATT
>JAQVYP010000113.1 GCA_029004655.1 Oscillospiraceae bacterium
TATATATATCTCTCACTTCGCTCGACTGTATCGTTTTTTCAAACTCTTCCAATGAGGAAGCAATTTTAGCACGTCTATCCAGTATGTTTTTTTCATATTTATCAATATCAGCAGGGGAAGTTGCTGATATAAGATCCCTTGTGTCAAATCTAATACTTGCAAACTCGGTTGAAACAGTACCCATAATTTCTATAGGCACAGTCATGTACTTGTATAGTTCTGTGTCTTTTTTGTCGATTTTTTGTATATTTGATATTCCTTGAACTCCAACAATTCCTGCAATTAAAGCAACGGCAATAAAAGAGGTTATTAATTTCGCTCCGATTTTCATAGTAAATCTCCTCGTACTTTTTGAATTTCTAACACATCTTCGATGTCGTCTTTTGATAAAATCTTTTTGCAATCCAATAGAAGAATAACTTTTGTTTCTACCATACCAATTCCTTTTATGTATCTATTTTGAATACCCGTTCTATAATCGGGAGGTGGAACAATATCCTTATCCGGGATGGATACAACCTCCACCACATTATCAACAATTAGCCCAACTGAAACCTGTTCAATATCAACAACAATAATACAAGTTCTGTCAGTATATTCGGTGCTGGGCTTTTTAAATTTCAAACGCATATCTATAACTGGAATAATTTTGCCCCTAAGATTAATAATCCCCTTTACATAATCGGGAACCTCAGGTATTGGAGTTATTGGCTGGACTCCTACTATCTCTGTAACATATTTTATTTCCAATGCAAAAACTTCTTCGCTAAGAGAAAGCGATAGAAAACGTCCCTTCTGGGTGTCTTCTTGCGTATCATCTTTAAAGATATCAGCCTCACTGGTTGCGCTTCTCATTATCCCATCCCCTTTTAAAAAAATTGTTTTTAAAAATTGCTTTTTAAAATTTTAGATATATCCAAAATTAGACTGATGCTTCCATCACCTAAAATTGTACAACCGCCAACTCCACATTCTTTTAGTTTAAAATTTGTTAAATATAATGGGAGAGATTTAACAACAACCTGCTGTTCTCCAAGTAAATTATCAGCGAAAAGACAAACGAATTTATCATTATATTCCGTTATTATAATTATTCCATCAGAATAATCAGTGATTTGCGTTTCCACATTAAAGAGCTTATGTAGCCTAATCACGGGATAACAATTTCCTCTGATTAATATCATATCTCTGCCATCAGTATCAGAGAAGACACTGCCGGGCGCCGGCCTGAATGATTGAACAATAGACTGAGTCGGTATAATATAAACGTTATTGCCAACCTTAACCATCATTCCATCAACTATAGCAAGTGTCAGCGGAATTTTTATAGTTGTAATTGTCCCCTTACCCTGCTCACTGTCTACTGAAATGCTGCCTTTGACGTTATCGATGTTTTTCTTTACAACATCCATTCCTACACCGCGACCTGAAAATTCTGTTACTTTTTCATTTGTAGAAAATCCCGGTAATAAAATAAAGCCGAATATTTCCTTGTCCGTTAGGTTTTCGCCCTTTGTTAATAGTCCATTTTCCCTTGCCTTATCTAAAATCTTTTGTTTATCAAGTCCACGTCCATCATCTGAAATGGTTATAATAACGTCTCCACCTGTATTTTTTGCTTCCAGCGTTATCTTGCCAACCGGATTTTTGTTGTTATTTATACGTTCCTCTTTAGATTCAATTCCGTGATCCATAGAGTTTCTGATTAGATGCATAAGGGGATCGGATAAGTAATCAATAACATTTTTATCGACCTCGGTACTCTCGCCAATAATCTCGAGGGTAACCTCCTTGCCAAGCTTTTTACTCATGTCCCGCACGATTCTATGCATCTTGTTGAAGCTCATTTCGATGGGAATCATTCTAACGGACAGAACCAGATCCTGCAATTCATCTGTAAGCTTTCTTAAGTGTCTCGCTGCCTTTGAGAAATTCTGCAAATCCAACCCGGCAATATCGGGACTTTTAGTTACCATGGATTCTGAAATCACTATTTCTCCAACAATATTTATCAACTTGTCCAGCTTATTGATATTCACACTTATGATATTTTGCTTTATGGCTTGCCTGTTATCTTCTTTTATTTGATCAGGTATTTCTACTGACAAGTCCGATTTTACAGCATCGCCGCCCCCACAAATTTCCGCTGACTCTTTTATATCTTTCTCATAAACCGCTTCATCACAATCGCTGTCAACAACTTGAATTACCACCGTCTTGACATCATTAATTTCTTCAATCATATCCTTAATCTCATAGTAAGAATATTCGGTATAAAAATTCACTTCAAGACCATTGTCGGAGAGATAACGTATAATATTTTCATCATTAGTGAGTTTATCAGGGAAATAAGTGACACCTTCAAAAATTTTGCTTAATGAATTGACAATCATAAAAGCTCTAACGCTAAGCATACTGCAATAATCATCAAAGAATATCGTAGCTTTGCATTTTTTAAAGTGATTATCATAAGGCTTTTCAACTGCATTTTGTATCTTCGGAACGTTTTCAACAAGGTTATCTCTGAGTTCGCTTTTTTTGTTTGCAACATATGACTTGACATTATTTTTCATTTTTGCAATATTGGATTTGATCATTTCGGTAAGATTATCAGTATTTATTTGCTTATCTTCTTCAACTGCACCATTTTCTAAGTTTCCTATCTGGTTCCTAATATAATCAAGGCCTTTAAATACAAGGTCGCACACTGAGGTAACATCGACGACCGGTTCTTCCTCTCTAATGAAAAAGAAAAGGTCCTCTAAAGTATGAGCTACGGTAGAAATTCCGTTTAAATTCATCATTGCCGCAGAGCCTTTTATGGTGTGCATAATTCTGAATATCTCATTAATATTTTCAGGCGAAATATGCCTTTCTTCTTCACTCTCCAATAAAATATTTTCTAACTGTTCAG
The DNA here is from genome assembly GCA_029004655.1 of Oscillospiraceae bacterium. GTDB lineage: Bacteria > Bacillota > Clostridia > Oscillospirales > Acutalibacteraceae > STF2-152. Next base: position 2,915 of record JAQVYP010000113.1, read on the forward strand.
TTAGCTGATTAGCTTCGAATATAAACATTTCCATCAAAGATTCTGATTGTTTATCGTGAGACATAGCATTTCTCCTATTTCTGTTATGATTTACTAACTTATACATCAAGAAATGACTTTTAGATTTTAATGTATAAATAGCTCATATAACGTCGAGTACCGATGCAATAAATTAGCAATGCTTTTTGCACTGCCTAATTTATTGGTATTCTATTTAGCCCTGGACAGTCTATTTGCTTCTTTCCATGTATCCCTTAATCCAGTTACAATCGGAAGCAGTTTCTCCAGCCTTTCTGCATCCTTTTTTACATTAGCAGTAATAAGCTCTTTTTTAATAAAAAAGTAAATAGGTTTCAATTCTTTGGCAATTTCATATTTATCATCTAAACTCGTAATTAACTCAGTAATAATTGCTTGTGCCTTTTTTAAAGCGTTATGTGCATCTACTATATTGCCGGAATTAATATTTAAAATTGCTTTTTTGATATTTTTAATTTCAGCATTAAAAAGCATAATCAGAAGTTCCCCGGGTGTAGCTGTCAGTCCGGACAGTTCAGCATATTGCATACACACTGTTTCATTGTTCATCAAAATCATCTCTCCGTGTACTTTTTTCTCGGGATTTTAACCTATATTGCTAATTAATAATTCATTTTTTTGATCAGTAAAAAACATGAGTTTTCATTGATGTGAACTGCTTGAAGTGTTTTCTCTTCCAAATATACCGGCTCCAAATCACATCCACTTTCCCTCATGTTTTAATATCTAACCGGTTATTATTCTCTCTGTTTCGTCGGCATATGTTGAAGCAATCATAACATATCCTCCGCATATTCTTTATTCCTTGCTACACATTATTATGAAAAACTATTACTTAAGTATGAAGCAGTTGTATTCATCTGGTTAATGTACGTTTCCATAGAAGTAAACTGACTTCTATATCTAGTTTCTTCCAACTTAAATGCATCTAAAAGTTGATCAAGTTTTTGATTATATCTTTTAATTGACCTGGTAATTGTGTTTTCCTTTTCTGTTGAGGTGCCTTCATATCCTGCAATTTTTAATAAACTTCCCTTACCATAGAGCGTTCCAACACTGTTTTCCAATAGGTCAGAAATTCTGTTCATTATTCCGGATTCATTATATCTTTCCTTTTTCAAATTGGAAGTAGTGGCTGCCAGGTAAGTTTTATCTGAGCTTTGGGTGAAAAGATCAATTACACCTTGGCAATTATTTTTCAATGCTTCGGTCAACTTGTCCTCGTCTATTACCAATTTTCCCTGTGAACTGTAACCGCTTGTGCTGATTCCAATACTAGCCATGGTGACGCTTAAATTGGTGGAGTTGTCCGCAAGATTAGCAACGGGTGTATACATAATTGCTCTCAAGGATGAAGCAATACTGGATAAAGTGGAGTCGTTTTTAAGAAGTCCGGTTTTTGCCTTTTCTGTCCACTTTTCGATTTCACTTTCGCTCATTTCATCTTTTTGAGCATCAGTTAAGGGAAGATAGTCGTTATTATATTTTTCATTCAATTTTGTGTTAATTGAACCTAAAAGGTCATTGTAATCTGAAACAAAATTCTTGATGTTTTCAAGAGCTTTTGATGTGTTATCGGTAATACTAATATCTATTGAATTGCTCGTATTTGCTTTGAGATTATAAGTAATATCATCTATTGTAAATGTATTTGATGAGCGTGTTACCTTTGCTCCGTCTATATATACACTGGCATTGGTCCCTTGTGTATAATTTTCCGCAGTTAAAGGTCCAATAATAGATGTAAGAAAATTGCCTGTTTCATCTGAAATAGTCAACGCACCGTCTGATCCCGTGGCGGTTGAAGTTAATGAAAATTTGTCTGTAATAGAAGAATAGCTGATTTTAGCACCACAATCGCTTTTGTTGATTTTGTTTATAATCGATGAAATAGAGTCGCTGCTACTGCAATCAAACGACTTACCATTAATAGTGAAAGCAAAACTATCTCCGGTAATGGCCGTTGCAAAGCTATTTTCAGCTATAGATTTAGTAAGGTCGACTCTGCTTGTCTGACTATTGATTAACGAAAATCCCGAAACGCTAAAAGCATCATTAGTTGAACCGGCGGCAAGACTCACACTTGTTCCGTCCGAATTCATTATTATATTATCGCCTGAATTAGTTACAGATACTCTGTCTGTACCAAAGGCGTCATTTGCAAGTTGTTGTATATCCGTCGCAAGCTCTTGAGCAGTACTGTAAGACTTGGAAAGAGTTAATGTCCTTGTAGTACCATTAACTGTCATATCGAATGTTTTCCCCGTTAGATCAACAGGAGCACTTGCTAAATCAAACCCCATAGTTATTTGGCTCGATGCTGTCTGTGCTGTTTTTGCAACCGATTGTGTTGCTATTTGAATGTTTGAAAGATTTAGCGCAGAGATGTTGGTAGAGTCAGATGTGGTAACGCTTACATATTTAGAATCAGCTTCATTTGCGGTTGCCGCAACTTTAGAGGAATAAAATGCGCTTGAAAGGCTGCTTGAGGAAGATGTAGAAGAACCGAAATATTTGTCTTTAAATGTTTTTAACTTTGATATGATCGTTGTATAATTTTCCTGTTTCCATTCCAAAAGCTGTTTTTGCTGATTAACTTTATCTATTTTAGCTTGGCTTGCTGACATCATGCCCTCTATAATGCTATCTGTATCCATTCCAGAGGCAAGTCCTGATATACTGGATGTATTGCCGTTTGAGCTAGTTGTTGAATTAAGTGATATTGACATATTCGTTTCCCCCTTCGGTGTTGATATATAAACCCAAATACACTATTTTAATCGAGATAAATGCCGGCATGGATCGTGCCGGCATTTAAAACACCTATTACTCTTGGAATTATTGTAATAATTGAAGAACGCCCTGTGGTAAGCTGTTTGCCTGAGAAAGCATTGCTTGAGATGCCTGAAGAAGAATGTTGCTCTTTGTGAACTGGGTCATTTCTT
>JAQVYP010000114.1:0-2612 GCA_029004655.1 Oscillospiraceae bacterium
CGCTTTCGCCTAGGGGGGTGATGGTTTGAATGCGCTTGCCGTTACGAGGTTCTTCGGTAAGACCGACCACCTGTAGCCAGTAGCGTAATGCCTTGACCATGTTTGCGCCAAGGCCCAAAACGTCCATTGGATTTTCATCTTTGGCAACAAAGACATCAGCTTTCTTATGGACACACTTCATACCTTTGCTAAGCCAGCCCTTTCTGATAAAAAATGTATCGTGGGCACGGAACTTCATCGCCATGCTTACTTCCTCCAGTGCTTACTTTGTTCTGAGATATTTGTCCATCATGCAGCCACCATCCAGATACTTGGCGGTTACACAGACCTTGCAGTGGATGCATTTGTCCGGATCGATATAATAACCGGCGTTTGAAATGGAAATGGCTCCGGCGCGGCAGATCGACTCGCATTTTAGGCATTTTCTGCAAGCGTTAAACTTTCTGATTTGATAGGCGACCATGCGCTGTAAATCATCATGATCTGCAACATTCATGGTTCGGACTTTTACCGCATAATCATAACCGTTCTGCCCAAACGGCTGGATTGAAAGAATGGGTATATTCATCCGGTTATCGAGGACAATGACCTCGTTCAAGAGCTTTTTTCCTAGTTCAGGTGCGACACGCCCGAAGGGGACAAACATCCCGATCAGCTCATCGTCGAAAGGTCGGACCAAGCGATAAATCTTTGCGTGGTCCTCCGTGGTGCAGTTGGTGAACTTAATCTTAACATCGTTGGCGGCCGTAAGACCATTACCACCCTGGCGAGCCTTCCACTTGCCTGAATCTACATAGACTTCAGGGTCCGGCTTGCCGATTTTCTCAGCGAAGCGCACCAAGAAATCTCGCCATTTCTTGGACTGCTCCGGCATATAAATACGGGAAAGGAACTGTGCGCGTTGGTTATTGTTTGGGCAGCACCAACAGCCAACACGGTCATAACCTAGGCGGTAGGCATCGTTGAAATCGATGCCTTCGGAAAGGATATAGAGCCAAATATCTATGTCCTTCCAGAAGAAAATCGGAGAAGCTACGGTCTGCTGCTGAATTTTTACATGTTCGGAGTTCTGCTCGATTCTGTTGTACTTGCTCCGACTCACAGACTCAGTCTTGCGGATTCCATAGAAGGTAAGAATCTGTTGGTTGTTGTACAGACTATTGATAATTCTGGTGATGGGGCCAGTCTTGAACATGGAACAACACCAGCGCATCATCCGAGCGGGGGGGCCAATATCTTCACAGACATCATAAAAGACTTGCTCATCATTTCTAGCAACCTGAAAAATTGCCTGTGGATGAGCATCTCTATAACGAACTGCATAGTTTATAGTTGAGGGAAATTCGAGAGTGGTATCTCCGAAAATATGTACAAGGTATGGATTGCTCAAAGCCTTTACAGCCAAATCTGCGGTGACTGTTGAATCCTTGCCACCGGAGAACGAGACGACAATATGCTCTTCATCAAAATAAGCGGCAGCAGACCTGATGAAGTCGAAGGCTTCTGTCTTTAGTTCGTTTAACCTGTTACGATTCGCGTTGATAAAGGTCTGCATCTGAGTGTTGAAAGACTTGTAGCTGTTCTGATCTTTGTACTTTTCCAACTGAGAAATCAGGACGTCAGCATCTGCCTCAGCAAACAGCTTGGTAGAGAGCATGATGGACTTGCCATCTATGTAATAGCGGCTCTTAGCAGCCCAAACTGAACAGTTGATATATTCGTTAGGAGCTTTATTCAGGAGTAACTCAACTAGGAGGCGCTCCTCGGGAAATACTGGTCTTAAATCTGATGAGAGATATTTTGTGGCACTGCCGCAAATCGGACAGATGCCCTTGTCCATCTGGTTAATTAATTGAAAGATAGGCGTGTGGCATTGATTACACCAGTAGATTTCTGATGGAATATCTTCAACGGTGCTTTTCCCACAAATAGGGCATTGTTCATCGCTTGTCTCTATATTGCAATTCTTACACCACAATTCCATCACTCCATTCTACTTATGAAAATAAAAGATTGTTACTCCTCGGCGACTTCCATCAAGTCTCCGATATCGCAGTGAAAGAGCTTGCACAGCCGCAGCATGGCCTCCATTGGAACCGGCTCATTGCGGTTCAGCTTTGTCATCATGTATGAGCTGATACCGGCGGCTGCCTGGAGGTTCTTTTTTTTCATTTTGTTGTCCCTGATTAGGTTCCAGAGTTTGTTGTAGCTGATGGTCATATTAGCCCTCCATCTACTTTGCCTAGGCGGACACACAGATCACCCGCCTCGTATAAAAAATGAAAGTATTATACGGGAAAAATTATACCATACAATATCTCGAATCTCAATGAATGTTGTCAAAGATTCGGAAATATGATTCTAAGCTGTCGGATAAAAGAGACACCAGAAGTCTAAAAAGTGGAGATAGAACGCAAGAAACTTAGCTGGCTTGGTTATCCCGACTTTTTAGCTGGCGGTTCCGTTTATTTGGGGTGTAGTCGGAAATCAAAAGCGCACAAAATTATCCCGACTTTTCTTTGAGAAATTGCTGTGTTTAACAGCTTTTCAGAGATGTGTCGGGATAATCATAAAGTCTGGATAACCGGTAACTTGTCTTTCCGTATGCAACA
>JAQVYP010000114.1:2622-5878 GCA_029004655.1 Oscillospiraceae bacterium
CTATGCACTTTTGGAGACCTTTTTCTGCATTCCTATTTTACCGAAAACAGTTAGTGAATCGTCGTATTAATTGAAGGGTTAATCAAAACCAACTTTATATAGCAACAAGGGGCACTACCGTTTCCGAAGTAGTAAGAAAGAGCATGGTAACATGCTCTTTCTTGTTATTCATTCATGAACGGCTTTTCACCGGATGGGCTTATGGCCCTGCCCCGCCCCCGGCTCTTGGCTTCATATAAAAGGCTGTCAACTTTGGCAAGTAGCTCGGTATGAGACAACGGCATCGTGCCGTTGTCAACTGTAAAAACACCGGCGCTGAATGTAACCGAAACCTTATATCTCTTTGTGAAATACTTTTCAAGTTCCGTATGAATCCGTTTTAATATCTCCAGAGACTGCCGCTCATCAATATTGTCAAACACAAAAACGAATTCTTCACCACCGTAACGGCCAAAGATATCATCCTTACGGATATGCCTCCGCGCTATATCCGAGAATTTTTCCAGCACTTTGTCACCAAACAAATGCCCATACTGATCGTTAAGAGCTTTGAAATTGTCAAAGTCTATCATACAAATACTGTATTGGTCAGTCGTCTCTTTGGCTCTGACCCTTTTTCTGATAGCTTTCATCAGGCTGTATTTGTTCATAGAGCCTGTTGCAAGGTCTAAGGAAAGCAGTTCCTTCAAATGCTTTTCACGCTGTTTCAAATCGGTAATATCTGCAAGAACAAGAGCGATACAATTCTGATCGTGATACGAGAGTTTACTGCCATTAAGCTGAAACCATTTCTCTTCAAAATGATTATTATAGCAGCAGGAAAATTTGACAGTGCTGTTGTCAATTAGGCTGCCGCGCTTTATTGTCCTGACTGCGTTCATAAAGCCACAGCTTTTGCAGTATTCCGAATCACCTGTTCCGCATTCCTGACAATTTACTCCAAGTTCGCTGCAATGAAAAGCCCGGCCGAAGGACATGTTCACAACATCGTATGGTGCGGAATCGAGAAGTTCAAACATTCGGATATTGGCAAACATGATATTGAACTGCTCATCTACAATAACTTGCCCTATCTTATTCCCCAGAAATAAGTCGTAAAAAAAGGTATCCTGCTTGTTAAATTCGACGTTTCGTTCCATTATGCCTCCTAGGTACTTCAAAATTATATTATCCGCATCGTTGACGCGAACCAGCTAATAACATGTCCAACACCTTAAAAAATTTTCTCTTTTCCTATTGGCTTCTGTAAAACTTTTAATGGAGCCGACGCCGTAAAATCATAACGTGAATCGAATGCTGTAACGAATACAATGCCGCATTGCCTATCATTTTTTCTGGTTATCAAGGCTGTCTCAGCCCGGTTAGCTGTTGCATCTTATTATCCGGAAAAATCAAATGAAGTCCACCGCCGCACCGCTTGTATGCTCTCTCAAATGGCTTAATACTGCATAACATGCTGCTTTTTGCCGCATACTCATTGATAGCATCCGGTATTTCACGTAATGCGGCCATATTAACGAAAATGACACTGTTCAGCAATACAGTCACACCGTCCGGATCAGGAATAGTATTCTGATTGTATCTATTATAGTATTCTTTTCGCTGATTTTCAAGCCGTATAGTATTCTTTAAGATTACTGTAAGGGAGGCTGACAGAATGCAGTTGGAGATAAAAAATTTGGGAGCGGCAATAAAACACGCCCGTCTTGAAAAAAATCTTACACAGGAGCGTCTTGCCGAGATCATCAATATAACGCCCGTACACATAAAGCAGCTTGAATCCGGGAGCAGGAAACCATCCATTGATGTACTCTATAAACTTGCAAAAATACTGAATATGTCAATCGATGAGATTTTTTTCCCCGAAAAAACAGACTGCAAAGAATTGATTCACAAAATTCAACTTGGTATGAATGATTGCTCTGAGCACGAGCTGCAAGTGCTTTATGCCACACTTACAGCCATGAAATGCAATGACATCGAATAACACATTTTGACCGCTAGTGATAGTCCAAAGCATCCGGCTTTTTTGTCGGATGCTTTAAGTTTTTATGATTTTTGGAGTAAAGATAATTTCATCGTATAGATAATTAAATAATAAATCAAGGATAAAAATAAAAAAATACGGGCGCAACAAAAAGTCAGTAACCAAGCAGTCATGCTGGTTTACTGACTTTTTTGTCTTTGTCCGCATTCAATGAAAACCATATGAACTTTATATCGCCATCCAGTCTTCGTTTTACAATAAAGTATCGTGAAGTATTTGACTTGAAGACGGCAGGATACACTTTTAATAACTGTATTTTATGCCAAAATCACTCACAAGTCAACCAAGTTCGACGTCTTTCAGAAGTGGAAACACCTGTAAATTTTTAGAAATGCCCAAAATATGTAAAATATGCCGTTTTCATTTATTACGGTATTGGCTTTTCTCCGTCAGGATTTCAGTCATCCGATAAAAAAATGCTATGAAAGGAAGTTGAGAAGAAAATGTCACGCAGAGGTGAAAACATTTATAAAAGAAAAGATGGACGCTGGGAGGCTCGCTATATCAAGGACCGCGATATGGATGGGCAGGCCATCTATGGGTACATTTATCGGCACACTTATCTGGAGGTTAAGAGAGCGCAGGCAGAAGCAAGAGCTAATTGTGGCAGACCAAAACTAATTGAGAAGCACTTTCTTCACCCAGCGACACTGGAAGAGCATTTAAACGCATGGCTTCAGTCCATCCGGTTCAGTGTTAAAAAATCGACCTATGCCAATTACAACGGCCTTATCCGTCGCCATATTGTACCGACCATTGGAAAAAAGCCGCTTTGCCAGGTGGACAGCAAATTAATTCAACAATATATCAATATATCAATCAAAAGCTGGAAAGCGGCAGGCTGGACGGAAATGGCGGTCTGTCCGCAAAGACCGCCAGAGATATCATTGGCCTCTTGAAGCGCAGCTTGAAAACAGCGGGAATAGAATTGGACATCAGGCTACCAAAATGCAGTCTGCCAAAGCTCCGTGTGCTGACGCGCGACGAGCAGTCCGCATTGATTTCAGCAGCAAAAACCGAGGATGACACGGAAGGCTTGGGCGTTCTGATCAGCCTGTTTACCGGCATCCGTATTGGTGAGCTGTGTTCCTTGAAATGGAGCGACGTATCGTTTGACGACGGTGTTTTGAAAATCAGCAAGACGCTTCAAAGGATTGAAAACTGTGGAGCTGTAAAGGGTAGCAAGACCGTGATAGATATTGGGACTCC
>JAQVYP010000115.1 GCA_029004655.1 Oscillospiraceae bacterium
ACCGGTGTAGCCGATGCGGCGGCGTCATATAAAAGGACAATGAAAATTATCAGTTCCGGTTTGACGCAGCTTGAAGGTGTTTATAAAAACGATTCAGCTAAAGAATGATTATAAAAAAACAGCAACCAAATTTTGTTCGGTTGCTGTTTTTATGTATTATACTAATTCCAAATAAAAATCAACCAATCTTCGCGGTCTTTTGTTTGCGAGACTGCGTTGTCGTTCTCGGTGGGCGATAGCCCGCCTTCGTCCTCCGCCTTGTCTCACAAACAAAATCCTCGCAAATCTTGGTCACTTTTTAATTGGAATTAGTATTACGCAAAAACTGTGCGGATTAAAATCATATAACAGGCTGTACCTAAGCCAATGCTTAACAAGGTGTTTTTCTTCCAGGCATGAACTCCGACAACAAGTGCGATTGAAATCAATTCCGCAATCCCGCTTGGAAATTGCGAAAGGTTCACATCTTTCAAGCAATAGATGACAAGCGTTGCGATAACGGCTGGTGGCAATACTTTACCTAAATATTGCACACTTTTAGGAATCGTTTCACTTTTGCTGAACAATGCAAACGGGAACAACCTTGTTGCAAAGGTGCAAACTGCGGCGACGGCAATAATTGCAATCGCTGTTTTATAATCAATTGCCATTATGTCTCACCTCCGACTTTTTCCATAACCTTATTTTTGCAAAGCATAAGTACGGTCACTGTTACAATCAGCGACGGTAAAATAAAATTGTTCGCACCCAAAAGCAAGAGAAATACAGTAGCTGAAACTAAGCCAACCACTGCAGGAATGTGGCTTTTAAATGATTTCCACTGTTCCACAAAAATCACCACGAACAGAGCTGTCATCGAGAACTCTATACCCGCGAAATCAAACGGCAAATATTGTCCCATCAGTGAGCCCAAAACCGAGCCTGCAATCCAATATAGATGGTCAAATAAAGCTATAAAAAACAGAGCCTTGTTTTCATCTATGCCACCGATGGCGCTGCATGAGCAGAGCACCGAATATGTTTCATCTGTTAACGAAAAAATCATGTAGGGATACATTTGCCTCATTTTTTTGAACTTATCTAAGAATGACAAGCCATAAAAAATATGGCGGCTGTTAATCAGCAACGTCATTAAAGCTGTTACATATAGCGTGGCACCGCCGGACAACAAACTAACCAGCAGAAATTGTCCTGAGCCTGCATAAATAAATATGCTGCAAAAAAGTGCCCAAACAAAGTTATAACCTTCCTGCTGTAACATGATGCCAAAAGCGGAGCCCAAAAAAAGGTATCCGAACAAAACCGGTAGAGATTTTTGAAATGCAAATTTTAATGTTTTTTTCATAATCATGTTATGATTCCTCGATCTCCGTTTGTTATCGGCTGTTATTAATCCCCTATATGAAGCGCGAGGATTTCATAAGTGTTTCTGGAAAATCCCAAATAATGCAACGATTCGTCACAAACTTTTATTATTCTATTATATAATTTCAAAGATGTTTTATCAATCACAAATTATGGTTTATTGGTATTTATGGTCTTCTTTCAAGCAATTGATTTTATTGGAGTTATTTGCATTATTAATAATTTACCAAACTGGTTGAAAGTTGTTGAATATTATTGTGAATTGTGCTATAATATGGTTGCTGATACTGCAAATGAATGCATTTGAGAGAATTTCTGAATTTATCTAAAACAAATAGGAAGAATAAATTTTGAAGGAGTTTTAAACCATGAAAATGAAGATCAAAAATGTTGAAAATGTTGATATATTTCTGGATGTAGTACTAAAGTGTAAAGGGAAAGTTGAGCTTGTCACCCAAGAAGGTGATATTCTTAATTTAAAATCTAAGTTATGCCAGTATGTGGCACTTTCAAAAATGTTTTCTGAAACAAAAACTGATGAAATAGGCGATTTTGATATCATCGTTTACGAACCGGAAGATATGAATTTGTTGTTTGATTATCTAATTAGCGGCTAATTATTATACTAAAATAAATACAACATTAAACTCATACTAATTCCAATTAAAAAGTGACCAAGATTTGCGAGGATTTTGTTTGTGAGACAAGGCGGAGGACGAAGGCGGGCTATCGCCCGCCGAGAACGACAACGCAGTCTCGCAAACAAAAGACCGCGAAGATTGGTTGATTTTTATTTGGAATTAGTATCAAAACCAAATTTGTAACGAATATTTTATATTGCAAAGGCGCCTGTTAAAAACATCGAACAGGCGCCTTTTTTGTTAAGCAATGATTAATCATATATAATTTAATATTTAAATTCCTAATATTTAAACTCTATTTTCTTTTGAGTTTGTTGGAGTTTTGGTGTTTACCGGAGTCACCGGATTTATTGGTTTTATAAGGTTTGTTTTTTTTGTCGGTTTTGCTGTTGCTATTGACGCCGTTGAATTTTTTTCATTATTTAAACCATTAGTTTTATTAAACAAAGCCTTAAAACTCTTTGGCATTTCAGCCTCAAAACACATTGTTTCATGCGTAAACGGATGCTCAAACGCCAGCTTGTTTGCATGTAACCCCAAGCGCTTTAAAACATCGGTTTTTGCACCATATTTTTTATCTCCCACAACAGGGTTACCCAGTTCTTTCATATGCACACGAATTTGATTTTTACGACCTGTTTCCAATTGGATATTTAACAACGAAAACCCCGAAGTTTCGTTTATCACTTGATAATTTGTGATGGCTTCCTGCCCGTCCCCCTCATTACTGCTGGAATACATAAGCAGAGTTTTTGTCTCCAAAAGCCAAGTCCGGATTCTACCGCTTTTTTCTTTGAGCTGTCCCTCGACAGCCGCAACATATCCACGCTCCGACACTAGATTTGCCCAATTATCTTGCAGTGCCAGCTTCATCCTCTCGTTTTTAGCAAACATCAGCACACCTGAAGTATCACGGTCAAGTCGATGAACAATAAAAATGCGCTTTTTCTGATTGTGAAGCTGCACATATTCCGTCATTAAATGATAAGCCGTAAGCGCCTTTTCCTTTTCGGTAGCAATCGAAAGCAAACCGGCAGGCTTATTAATTACAAGCAAATCATTATCTTCATAGATAATATCCAGCACATTCTTTTGCTTATCTCCACGAGTTACCGGTCGGGCTATGCTAACTGTTTGCCCTGCTTTCAGCGCATAATCATATTTAGTAACAGTGCGCCCATCAACCGAAACCTCTTTATGCGTGAGTATAGACTTTACATTATTTCTGGATTTATTGGTTAGCTTTAGCAGCAAAAATTCCAATAATCCGCTACTCTCTTCAACTATAAATTCTATATTTGTAGTTTTCTTCTGCCCCGTTTGTGATTTCGAATTATTCAAGAATTTTCTCCTTCTCAATGAGTTACTATTTATAAGTAATGCCCCACAACTTCTGAGCTAATATATAATCAATAAGCCAAAATTATTATTTAGTATACCATAAATCCAGAATTTTGTAATCAACAAGTATATATTTTGCTTCCAATTACATCCAATATAAAAATGTGTGTGATTGTGCTTTGAAAACAGTGGCTATACTTGTGTCTATAAAAACAATTCCCGGCGGGAGCAAGCCCCCACCCTACGATTCAATGTATTCTATCATGAAATTTGCTTGGCAGAGCAAACTTAATAGTCATAATTTTATTATTGGATTTTGAAGGAACCTAAACATTAACGAATGGAACTGCGGCAAATTTCACCTTTATTATTATAAAGCATCTCATGCTTTAATTCAGCTGTAACAGTCATTGTTGCATTTCCTATTTTCAGCTTTGTTCCGGGATAAACTGTTCCTGTGCATATGATTTTGCCATAGCCTTTCGTCTCAATAGACTCATTGATTTCCACTAGTTCCTTTTCCGCACTTTCAATTAGCGCCATTTTTGTTTCATAACTATAAAGCGCACTTTCAAGTGCTTCCTTTTTGTCGGGTGTAAGTCGATTGGCGGCTTTATATTGCTGAAGTAAAGAAATAAGTCGAGTTAAACTATTTACTTGCTTTTCCAAACAAGGAAGTTGGTTTGTAATCTCTTCCTGTCTATCAATAATATATGGATCAGTACCAAGTTCTATTTCTGTTCTCATTCCGGATTCAGAGCCAATGATTGGTGCTATTAAATCTCCCCCAACCAAACAACTCCCACCTGAAAGCCTAGCTAATGAGCCAACAATCCGAAGATCTTTACCACACCGAAAAGTGCTGTTTATTATGTAATCCGATTTTGCAGAACCTTTAACAGTAAAATCACAACTTTCAATAAATCTGCCGGTCAAGTCTCCTGCACAAATTAATTCACTTCCGGTAATTCCGCTTTTTAGAATAACATTACCACCGGCTATTATTTTAGCTGATTCAACCGTTCCTTTTATTTCAATGTTTCCACCTGCCTCAACCACAAATCCGGCAAGAACCATTCCCTTTATAACAATATTGCCATTTACTTTGATATTGCCTGTTGAAATATCAACATTTTCTTGTATATAAAATGTTTCGCTTACATTTATTTTTCCGCCAATATATTCTACCTGACCGTCAATAGTGGCGCTTATGGCTGTGCCCTGCTCGTTAAGCTCAGTATTCTTGCCGGAAAAACACGGGACTGCCTTGCCTTTTATCGGCAAAATCTTTGCACCCGTAACTGTTGTGCCCTCTGTGCCATCCGTCGGAAGTGTAATTTCACATAAGACCTGTCCTTTTTTTACATTTTCCACAATATCAAGGTCAAGGAAGTCAACTGTTCCATCCGACCTCTGTTTGGGCTTAAAATCTTTTTCCGTGTTAAACTTAAGCTCAAATGTTCCATCAATTCCTCTAATTTCCGCTACACCTCGAGCGATTACAATATTATAGTTATATTTCGGGTTTTCAGAAATATCTCTGAGTTTAATTTCATCAATTCCGTATGTAATACTGTAACGCACAAGTTCATCCTCAAGTGCCTTAAGCGTTGGTGTTGCTCCCCCATTCATAGGAGGCTCAATATTCACATAGGCTTCTAATTTGTTTGCAGAAATTGAGACATGTATCACAGCATCAATTGACAGCTCAGCCTGTTCATCAACCAGAGATGATGAAATGTTATTAATAATATTCATATGATACCCTCCATATAATAATCGCCGGCATATGAAAGCACTATTATATATATCGGTTATTTTTAATGAAACTTGATATTTTTTGGATTTAATACATTTTTCAAATTAAATTTTCTTTTTCTCTGCAAATACAATAATATCCACAATATTATCAAGTAAAAACTTTTGTGCATCAAGATTATACAGAGTAGCGTTGTATACTTGACCACCCCGTCCAGTTTTAGGTTCACTTATAATTCCGATTTGATTGCCTTCTTTAGTAGGAAATTTATAGGAATTACCATTGCTATTCAGTTTTACTTTCAGATACCCATTTTCCATTAACCAATTGGACACTTTAGTTACAGCAATTTTTTTGATATATTTTTGTGCAATCAAACAGTTGACTTTGTCTGTAAAAGCGCTAATAGTCACAGGCTCATTCAAAATCTCAATTTCCGACTTATGCTCATCGACATAATTATATAATTCATCCGGTTCAAAGTCTTGGCTGACAACCACAATTTCATCCGAAGCATTATCGACTTTTTCGGCGCAAAACGCTGCAATAAGTTTTATAAACTGTTCTCCATACCGTTCTAATTTAACCCTGCCAACACCTGATATATTCAAAAACTCATCAGCATTCTGTGGCAGCTTCATACACATATCGGTTAAAGAAGCATCTGAAAATATAACAAAAGCCGGAACTTTTTGCTCGCTTGCAATAGAGAATCT
>JAQVYP010000116.1 GCA_029004655.1 Oscillospiraceae bacterium
TTAACTCTTAAAGAAAACAAATGGGCAACAAATCGCTTCAAGGTTAAGAAAATTTCCTATCCTTCTGCAACTTAAGCAAATAAAAAACTTGAGATCACCGTCATTATTGGCGGTGATTTTTTTAGAAAATTCAGCTGAATATTAAAATCATTGTGTTGGCTGTTGTAATACATTGTAATCATTTGTGTCTAATTTGATACCAAACTGTTATCGCTTTGAAATGATTTTCTGATAATTATTGTATATAATAAGTATATCAGGTAAATCGAATGGAAGTGATTCTCGTGAAAAAATTTTTCGTAGCATGTTTGGTGATTTTAATGGTTCCCTTTATGTTTTCCGCAACTTTTAATGTAAATAGCGAGGATACTTTAATTAATGCAGAAATCCATTCAGCATCTTCTGCAGCAGAAGTTAACATAGATGAAAACGCAATTGTTTGGGCAAGGCTCCTGCATATGCTTAATATGAATTTTTGTTATGATCAAGACTTTGAGAGCGATGCTAAATTAATCGAAGACGTACAGTTGTCTCTTTTGAATTATTCAGTTGAAGATGAGGAGTATGGCAGAATTATAAGCAAATCAATTGTTTCAAGTTTTATTAAAGATTTTTATGGTATTGATGTTGAGCAAACTGCAGGCGAATATGAGAATCTTCCTGCGCCTGATGGCTTTTTTGTAATCCCTGCAAGAGGATATACTGTTTTTCAACATTCAATTGTCAACGTTACATCTGCTGGAAATATTTTCACTGTTGTAACAGCTGCAAACATAGATGCACATGATGGAGAGAGTTATGATGCACTTGTTAGTTCAATGTTCGTTAAAAACAGTGCGTCGTCATTTGGTTTTAATCTTGTAAGTTCTGAAATATTATAATTTATAAAATATCAAGGGTGCCGTGTTAAGCGGCACCTTTTTCATTTTATTTTTTGCTTTTATATTAACGGATTTATTTGACAGAGATATAATATTGCTTAAAATTCACCCAATAATATTTGGGTTTTAAAATGCTTCTTTAATCGGATAATATTTGTTTTGCAAATTATTTGATGCAAACCTTGACCAGTCGGCGACAATAGGTTACAATAATATATTGTAAAACACATAATAAAATATTTATTTAAAATGAAAAACGGGGGATATTCCTTATGTCAGCAAAATATATATTTGTCACAGGTGGCGTTGTTTCCGGTTTGGGAAAAGGAATTGCAACCGCTTCGTTGGGTCGTTTGCTAAAATCAAGAGGATATAGAGTTGCATTGCAAAAATTCGACCCTTATATTAATGTTGACCCGGGCAAAATGAGCCCTCTACAGCATGGAGAGGTTTTTGTAACCAATGATGGTGCGCTAACAGATTTAAATGTTGGACATTACGAGCGCTTTGTTGATGAAAATCTTTCAGTTAATTCAAATGTCACCACCGGTAGAATTTATTGGAATGTGCTTAATAAAGAGCGTCGTGGAGAGTATGGTGGAGATACGGTTCAGGTGATTCCTCATATTACAAACGAGATTAAATCACTGATTTATAAGTTAGGAAAATCAGGTAACGCGGATATAGTTATTACCGAAATTGGTGGAACAGTTGGTGATATTGAAAGCCAGCCGTTTTTGGAGGCTATTCGTCAGGTTTCCAGCGAAGTTGGTCCTGAGAACGCAATCTTTATTCATGTTACTTTGGTGCCGTTTATTTCAGGCTCGAGCGAACTTAAAACAAAACCTACACAACACAGTGTTAAGGAACTTCTGTCAATCGGAATTCAACCACAGATTTTAATTTGCCGTAGCGGATTGGAACTTGCAGATGACCTGCGTGCCAAAATTGCGCTGTTTTGTAACATTAGAAGTGAGGACGTAATTCCACATCTTACTGCTGATTCTTTATATGAGATTCCCCTTATGCTTGAAAACGAGGGGCTGGCAAAATCGGTTTGCTATCATCTTGGTATTGAAGACAGAGAGCCCGGGCTAGACGATTGGAAATCAATGGTTGAATCTGAGAAATATCCTACAAAAAGGGTTACTGTAGGATTGGTTGGTCGTTATACCGCTCTACACGATGCATATCTATCAACAGCTGAAGCTATTGCACACGCTGGAATACATAATAAAGTTGCATGCGATATCAAATGGATTTCGACCGATGATATTGATAATGATATTAATTGCCTTGAAGATTGCAATGGCGTGCTTGCTATCGGAGGCCGCGGCGAAGAGGGTGTGGACAGCTATATAGCTGTTGCTAAGTATTGCCGAGAGAATAATAAACCTTATTTTGGAATTGGACAAGGCATGTTTGGTGCAGTGCTTGATACTGCTCGTAATCTTGCCAAAATTGAAGATGCAGGTTCTTCGGAATATGGCCAATGTACCCCGATTATAGAGTGCCTTGTTGATGCCGTAACAGGTGAGAAACCTATTTTCAGAACAGGACTTTTCCCATGTAAAATTATTGAAAACACTAAACTTTTTGAGATATATCATGATGAATTGATTTATGAAAGACATAACTGTTGCTATGAAATTAATTCTGCATATCGCTCAGAGCTTGAGAGTGCGGGACTTAAGGCGTCGGCTGTTTCACCTGATGGTCATTTGACAGAGGCTGTGGAGTTTGAAAATCATCCTTTCTTTGTTGGTGTTCAGTTTGTGCCTCAATATTCATCTCGTCCGAATCGTGTCCATCCTTTGTTTGCCGCTTTTGTGCGTGAGCTTGCAAAGTGATTTTTTGTTAATAACCAGCGCAGTAATTGCATTGGTTTGATGATATTGCGCAATTATTATACTTGATTTTTTATTAAAATTGGGTTAAGCTATGTTAAGTAAATAACAATAATTTAGGAGGAACTAAAATGTTAGTTTCAGCAAAAGAAATGCTTATAAAAGCAAAAGCCGGTCATTATGCAGTTGGACAGTTCAACATTAACAATCTTGAGTGGGCTAAGGCAGTTATTCTTACAGCTCAGGAACTTAATTCTCCCGTAATTCTCGGTGTTTCTGAGGGTGCAGGAAAATATATGTGTGGATTCAAAACTATTGTTGGTATGGTTAATGGTATTTTAGAGGAATTGAACATCACTGTTCCTGTTGCTCTCCATCTTGATCATGGTAGCTTTGAAGCTGCAAAGAAGTGTATTGAAGCCGGATTTTCTTCAATAATGTTTGATGGTTCACATTATTCAATTGAAGAAAATATTGCAAAAACAACAGAGCTTGTTGAGACAACTAAGAAGCTCGGTCTTTCTTTGGAGGCAGAGGTTGGTTCTATCGGTGGCGAAGAAGACGGCGTCATTGGCGGCGGTGAAGTTGCAGATCCTGCTGAGTGCAAAATGATTGCTGATTTAGGCGTTACAATGCTTGCTGCAGGTATAGGTAATATCCACGGTAAATATCCTGCAAACTGGGCAGGACTTAGATTTGATGCACTCGAAGCAATCAGCAAGCTTACAGGCGACATGCCTTTGGTTTTGCATGGTGGCACAGGTATCCCTGAAGTTATGATTAAGAGAGCAATTACTCTTGGTGTTTCTAAGATCAATGTTAATACAGAGTGTCAGTTGACATTTGCTGCTGCAACTCGTAAATATATTGAAGAAGGCAAGGATTTGCAAGGCAAAGGCTTCGATCCGAGAAAACTCTTGGCTCCTGGCTATGAGGCCATTAAAGCAACAGTTAAAGAAAAAATGGAACTTTTCGGATCAGTCGGTAAGGCTTAATTCGAAAAATCCGGTTTTATTATAAAGGTTTTAAAACCGCAACAAGTGAGATTTCTGCCGCTTGTTGCGGTTTCTGTTTTATGATTAAAGTGAATACTTTTGTTACACTTTGTTCATACAATCAACATGTATTATATTTAAAAAAACGTTATATTTAAATCAGTATGCTATGTGATATTATTTCCAATTAAAAAGTCTTCAAAGATTAAGCGATTTTTGTGGGATTAGTATGATACTAATTCCAAATAAAAACCAACCAATCTTCGCGGTCTTTTGTTTGCAAGACTGCGTTGTCGTTCTCGGCGGGCGATAGCCCGCCTTCGTCCTCCGCCTTGTCTCACAAACAAAATCCTCGCAAATCTTGGTCACTTTTTAATTGGAATTAGTATGAAATATCTTTTATTCGAAAGGGTGCAACTAAATGGGCAAGGGTACACGTAAACGAATATCCAGAGAAAACTATTTGTTGGAGCAAGAAAAAAAGAATAAACTAGAAGCTCTTAGAAAAAAGAAAATGCGTAAAATCGGCTTAATTGTTACCTCCTGCGTATTGGTTATGGCGCTGATTGCCGGTGGGGCAGCATATGCTGTCAAATTAGGTAAGAATAACGGCTATTTTATTCGCAATAAAATAGCTGCCCAGTCCGATAGTTTCAAAGTTGATAACGCAATGATGGCGTATTTTGTGAATCAAACATATCAAAGTTTTATTTCAAACAATTCAAGTAATTTGTCGAATTACGGGCTAGATACTTCAAAGCCTTTGAAAGAGCAATCAAACAGTGATGGTGTGATATGGTATGACTATTTTATGCAAGAGGCTGAGGATAGTATAAAACAAATGCTTATATTGTCAGAAGCTGCCAATAAAGAAGGTGTTACCATAACTGATGAAGAGCTAGCCACTATTGATACTCAAATGGAATCCATAACACCAAGTGATTATGGACAGGGCGTTCAAATCAGCGATATTAAAAATTGTCAAAAACTATATATGCTAGCTTATAAATACAGTAACCAGATTATCGATAATCTAAAATATACCGACATTGAATTGGAAAATTATTATGATTTAAATAAAGCCAATTTCACGACTTATGATTATCGTAGATATACTTTCAGTTATTCAACTGATGATGAACAGGCGCTTACTCAAGTAGACGCAAAAACTCATGCAGATAAATTGGTTGCATGCAAAAGCGATTCTGCCTATACAGTTTGGTTGCGCAATTATATGAAAGCCTCAGGCAATTATTCGGATAATGCGGCTATTCAAGAAGCACTTGATGGCACTTTAACAGAAAATGCTGCTTATACTGCTGATGATCCTCTTAGTGAGTGGGCGTATACTGAAGACAGGCAGGTTGGAGATACATATTTGCTTGATGATACCCAGAACAGCGGATATACTGTATATATAATGGTTGCTGTTCCGGACAGAGATATTTCTAACACAGTTGATGCGCGTCATATATTGTTAACTTTTGAAAAAAACGGTTCAGATGCGGATACACTTAAGGCTGCGCAGGCGATTTATGATGAATGGAAATCCGGAGATCAAACGGAGGATTCATTTGCCGCTTTAGCAGAAACAAAATCTGAAGACCCGGGTTCTGCTTCTCAAGGCGGTCTGTATGAGGGTATTTACGTTGGACAAACGGTTGATACATTTAACGATTGGTGTTTTGATTCATCACGCAAGACCGGTGACACAGCAATTGTTGCCACCACATATGGTTATCATATAATGTATTTTGTCGGCATTAATGGTGAGAAGTGGAAGTCAGACGTAAAGGATGCTATTCAAAAAGCGGATTATGATAAAGCTTATGCCGAATATGAAACAAAATATGTGGTAACAATTAACGATAAAAATCTAAGCGAAATAAACATAATCCAAAAATAATACAAAAAAAGTCCACGAGAAATTTCTCGTGGACTTTTTGTGGTTCACAAACATATAATACTAATTCCAAATAAAAATCAACCAATCTTCGCGGCCTTTTGTTTGCGAGACTGCGTTGTCGTTCTCGGCGGGCGATAGCCCGCCTTCGTCCTCCGCCTTGTCTCACAAACAAAATCCTCG
>JAQVYP010000117.1 GCA_029004655.1 Oscillospiraceae bacterium
GCGCCTGGAAAAGCATAATCTGCCTTGCGAATCAGTCGGGTTAAGCGATTGTTTTTACGTGCAGTCCATTCTGCGTCCACTAAAAGCCCAAATCTTTCCTCAAAGGACATATTAGCAAAACTGTTGTCGTCAAGCTGTTTTTGAAAAGCAACAGCCATTACGCTCAACTTCATTTCGTGAAGTTTGTTTGTCGTGTTGTTATCCAGCATCACTTGTTCCCCCTTCCGTAATAGTCGGAGCCTCTTGTAAAACCGAATTCGGAGGTGCTGACAGGTGCAGCAGAGGTTTCAGTGATTTTGTCCTGACCGGATTTCAGGATTGCCTGAATGCTCTTGTAACTGGGACGCGGCGTGTAGCTGAGCGCCTTTGTGCAGGCGGCTTCCAATCGTTCTGGAGTGTATTGGTCAGACAGTTTCAAAATTGCCATACAGGCTTTGTATCCCTGCTGTTCTACCTTGTAGCCGGATAAGATTGCTTCGACCGCTGCGGTGGTATTTGTGCCAATTTTGGCCGCCCACGCGCGAAAGCGTTCTCCGTTCCACTGGATGTACTGCTGATGATTTGGCGGCATATGGGCTTCGCTGGTGCTGTATTGTCCAGGGCGTCCGGTTAGACGAGCATGAGAGCAAATACGATTGTTTTCAAAGAACACTTCAACCGTATTTCGGGTCATACGTACATCGACTTTCTGCTTGATGTATTCGTGTGGAACGGAGTAATTTTGACCGTCCACGCTGATGTGGTAGTTATATTGCACTGTTGCAATTTTCCATGTCGCCAATTCAAATGCAGATTTCGGCAAAGGCAGCAGAAAGGCTTTTTCTTCCGCAAAATCTGTGGCACGGCTGCCGTCCTTTTTCTGAAATGGCTTATGGTTGAAAGCGTGAAGTCGTTCCTTAATAACTGCGTTTAACTCACGCAAAGAAAGAAACCGCTGATTGCGGATAGCCGCTAAAATCCATGTTGATATGATACCCACAGAACCCTCTACGGTAGCCTTGTCCTTTGGGGTGCGCACTCTGGCGGGGATAATCGCTGTACCATAATGCTCTGCCATTTCCTGATATGTCTTGTTAATTATTGTTTCTGTGCGTGAATTTTTAATAACCCCGGTTTTGAGGTTGTCCGGAACAAGTATCCTCGTAACCCCGCCGAAATATCTATAGGCATTTACATGGGCGGCAATCCACGCTTCCTGGTCCTGCCGCAGAAATGCTTCAACATAAGCATAGCCACTGTAGGGCAGTGCTGACACAAAAACATAGGCATCAATGATTTCCCCTGTGTCAGTATCCACAATTTTCGCCGTTTGCCCAGCCCAATCCACTTCCATAATCTCGCCGGGTTTGCGGTTAATGTGCATAGTCGCTTTGCTTTTAACTACAAAATCCCTATAATACTTCTTGAATTGCGTGAGCTGGTATGGAATTTCATTGCTTTCGCGGCACCGGTCGCAATACTCAAACCAAAGCAACTGAAGTGTCACGCCACTTTTGGCAATTTCCGGGTGGACATAGCTGTAATCCGGCATTTTGTAGGTTGGTTTACCCTCTGACTGCGGAAACAGTAGATTTGCAAGCTCCCTGTCGGACAAATCCGATGCCGATTGCCACGTCAGCTCCTGTTCCTGCGCTTTTTGCAAAATTGCGATGACGGTTGGTCGCGAAACCTCCGCGCTTGCCGCAATCTGGCTGTGGTTGAACCCGAGGCTCCTCAGCCTCAAAAGTTCTCTGTAGTTGGTCATGTGATGACCTCCTTGAATTTATTCGCACCGTTTCCGACACGTAATTCAATATTACTACAGATTTTCATCCTAATGAATGGTGTAAAATTTCGCCGCCGCGACTGTAAATCCACGCCGCCGCAAGTGTAAAATCTGCGCGGCCCAAGTGTTAAGTTTTATGCGACGTATTCAGGGTAATCAGGGGACGTCAGACTGTGTGAAAACCAACTAATTGCAACCATAAAGTCAGTATCAGGTAGTCAAACTTTTTTTTCTGCCTAAAAAGCTCACAAATATCTCAAACAGTGCTAAAGATGAAAGTATTTCTTCATTCATTTCAACCATTCTCTTTTTAATGGCAGCAATGAGCGGAGTTATCCCCATTATATTAATAACTCGTTTAAAATTATAGATGAAAAAGTGCATATAGCTTTCACATTTCACCTTTTCATGTCCTTTTAGAAGAAAATATGTATATCCCAAAGCTCTCTTTACCGTTCCAAATGGGTGTTCAACAATCATTTGTCTTTGCTTGTATAACTCGAGATTCTCGGTGAATAATTTGTCTGCTCGGTCATAATATTCTTGGTATTTTGTCAAAGAAATGCGTCTGCCTTTGGCGTTTGTCGTGCAGCTTGATCTGTTGGAACATTCGTTACAGGCAACACAACCATACTGCTTCCTTTTTGCGGCATCTCCGCTTTTTCTCGTTAATATCTGACCCATTGGGCATATATAGACATCATTTGCTTGTTCATAGGTGAATTTATCTTTAGCGAAATTTTCATTTCCGGTTCTATTACCGAATCTTTGCTTGGACACAATTGCCGTAATGCCATTTTCCTCGCATTTTTTAAGGTCTTCACCGTTATAATATCCTTTATCCGCAATGACAATGATTTTGTCAACCGACAGCTCTTTTTTAGCTTGCTCTGCCATAGGATAAAGCTGTCCGTTATCTGCTGCATTGCTGGTAACATCAAGGGCAACCACTAAATGGTATTTGCTGTCTACCACCGTTTGAACATTGTGGGCGATATCTGTTCCGTTGTTTGATACGCTCATATGTCTTGCGTCAGGATCAGTTACAGACACCTCGCCATTTTCCTGAACCTCTTTTTCCAAAAGATGCAATTCTTCGATTCTCTTTTTAGCGTTTTGCAGTTTTTCCTCAATTTTGGCAGTATCTATGTTAACATCATCACTGTCGCTATCGTCAGAATTCGCCAGCAATTCCAAGTATTTCTTTGCTGATTGTTCGTAATGCTCAAGCATTTTTTCTACTTTTCTTTTCGTAAAATTCTTGCGTCGTCTATTACAAGCGCGAAATTTGCTGCCATCTATGGCAACCATTTCTTTACCAATCAAATTAAGCTGATTACAAAACAAGCTAAACTCTTTGAATATGCTGATGACTACTCCTTTGTTATCTTTTCTAAAGTCTGCTATTGTTTTAAAATCCGGTGTCAGTCTATTGATTAGCCACATGATTTCAACATTTCGCGTGCATTCTCTTTCAAGCTTTCGGCTGGTTCTTATCCCATAAAAATAGCCGTATACATATAGCTTTAACATATCTTTAGGATTATATGGTCTTCTGCCGGTGGATTTTGGTTCGCTATATTTGCAATTCAAAGCATTAGCATCCAACATCTCCACAAAGGCGTCAATAACTCTCACAGGATTATCTTCGCCAATTATTTCATCAAATGACATTGGCATAAAACTTATCTGATCTCTATTGATTTTGCCCTCTATATATCCCATTAAAAAACACCTCAAAACGCAGTATTCAAGCCATTATTACTGCTTCTATTATACCACATTTTAAGGCGTTTTTTATTAACTATTTAATCTAATGCTTTTTTCTATTGTTTCTGAGTTTTCACACAGTCTGACGGTTCTGTGATTGACAAATCGTAACAATCATGATGAAACAATGGCGGGACCGTCACCTAATTTCCCTGGTTTTTCAGTTCACGGTAGTGTAGCAAATCCAGCAACTTTGAATCTGTATAATTATTGTGCAAGCAATCCGGTCTTCTATTCAGATCCGAGCGAACATTGGTTTGAAACAGTGCTTGATATTATTAGTTTAGCAGATAGCGCATATACCATGTGGAAAGATCCAAGTTTGGTTAACGGATTATTTTTATTAGTGGATACTGTTGCAGTGGTGATACCAGTTGTTCCGGGAACATGGGCTGTTAAAGGCACAAAGTCACTTGGTAAAGTAGATGAAATAATTGACGGCGCAAGAAGGATTTTTGACAATGCAATTGACGGCGTAAGAAGGCTTTTTAGCAAGGCCGATGATACAGTTGAATTGATAATGGATTTCAATAGAGCGCGTAAATATATAGAAGAGGCAGAATCGGTTACCGAAGAAATTGTATCGAATAGCAAACAAATATATAAAACAGTAACCGATGCAGTTAGTTCAACAAGTCAAGCCGCCAAAAGAGCTGCAGAAGCTGCAGAAAAGCATCGTCAAATCGTCCAAAAAACCAAGAACGTTGTAAACGAGTTGACTCAAAAATATTCCAAAAATCTTGAAGATGCAAATGTCAATAGGTACAGCAGGTGTTATGGGATATGTTACTTCGCCTGGTATCTATATGCAGGTTACAAAAAAGCAACTTCCTGGATTTGTAATTACAAAATCTCCTAACAAAACTGTATATAACCTTGGTGATACACTTGACTTAACAGGGCTTGAGCTAACCCTTGTACATGATTATTTAAATAAAGAAGTTATTACAACAGGATATACTGTTAGCGGATACAACTCTAACTTGAGTGGTAATCAAACTATTACAATAACATATGGTTCATATACAGCTACTTTTACAGTAGTGATTTACACTGAAACTGAAGGAATTAATAATGGTCATACATATTATTTGATGAATAAACAAAGCGGTAAATTTTTAGATATATATGCTGATGGTACAGTAAACAGAACAAAAGTTCAGCAGTATCATTTTGCTAATTGTCTTACTGAGCAATGGAAGGTCACATACGTAGGAAATGGATATTACCGATTACAAGTAATGCATACGGATAATAGGTATTTAGATGCAACCTATAATCCTATTAATAATACTGTGGCACAAATATATGAGTATGTGGTGTGTGATGAGCAATTGTAGAAGATAACACCTAACGGAGATGGTTCCTTTAGGTTATCGCCCAAGAATAATGGAACTACACGGTGTTTAGCGATAGATGGAGTCTCATACTCAGATAATGCTAAAGCAATCATTTATGATTACAATTCAAACAGAGACGATGAATATTGGTATTTTGAAGAGGTTACTCAAACTAATATAGTTACGAGTAGCAAAACATATCAATTAAAAAATAAACAAAGCAATAAATATTTAGATATTTGTGGTGATGGTATAGCAAACAGAACAAAAGTTCAGCAAAATCAACTATATAGTTGTTGCCTTACTGAGCAGTGGACGGTCACATACGTAGGAAATGGCGATTATCGATTACAAGTAATGCATGCGAATAATATGTATTTAGATGCTACCGCTAATCCTGGTAATAATTCTTGGATGCAAATCTATGAGTATGATGTGTGTGATGAACAATTGTGGAATATATCACCTAACCCTGATGGTTCATTTAGTATATCAACGAAAAGAAATGGATACACAATGTATCTAGGAATAGAAAACGCCTCTAGCTCGAACAACGCTAAAGCAATTACTTATGATTATATTTCTAATTGAGATGATGAGCGTTGGTATTTTGAGGAGGTTACTCAAAATAAAACAATTACTAGTGGTCAAACATATTATATTATGAATAAACAAAGCAGTAAATATTTAGATATATATTGTAATGGTACAGAAAACAGATCAAAAGTTCAGCAATATTATTTTATTAATGGTTGTCTTACTGAACAATGGAAGGTCACATACGTAGGAAATGGCGATTATCGATTACAAGTAATGCATGCGAATAAT
>JAQVYP010000118.1 GCA_029004655.1 Oscillospiraceae bacterium
ATTGTTTTCAAATAAATTAATGGAACAATTTGATGTTACGGTTAATGCATGGTATGGCACACAATCAACAGTATTGGGATTGCTTGGAGATACCCATTGCATTGATTTAGAATCAATAATGGCGCACAACCTTGTTGAAAGTGTCAAGCGCGTACAGGAGCCATATAAAAAAGCAAACAGAAAATTCCATCCCAGCGATACAGTTATAGATGTGGGTGGAATTAAAATAGGCGGTGGAGAACTTCAAATAATTGCGGGACCATGCTCAGTTGAAAGTGAAGAACAAATTATCGGCATAGCCGAATCCGTTAAGCACAGTGGCGCCTCTATGCTCCGTGGCGGTGCATTCAAGCCCAGAACCTCTCCATATGCCTTCCAAGGGCTTCGTGCTGAGGGGTTAGAACTTCTTACTGAAGCAAAAAAGCAAACAGGTATGCCTATCGTAACGGAAATAATGAGTGCTAACCACATTGACATGTTTAAAAATGTGGATATCATTCAAGTCGGCGCCCGTAATATGCAAAATTTCGAGCTTCTTAAAGAGTTAGGTCATATTGATAAACCAATTCTGCTAAAACGTGGGCTTGCAAACACAATTGAAGAAACCTTGATGAGCGCCGAATATATTATGAGCGGCGGCAATGAAAAGGTTATTTTGTGCGAGCGTGGAATTCGAACCTATGAAACTTTCACTCGCAACACGCTCGATATCTCTGCAATTCCGATTTTCAAGAAGCTTTCTCATCTTCCTGTTGTTGTCGATCCGTCACACGCGGCAGGCATAACTTGGCTTGTTGAGCCGCTATCAATGGCAGCAATTGCCGCTGGAGCAGACGGGTTAATTATCGAAGTGCATAATGATCCGCCAAAGGCATTGTCGGACGGAGCCCAATCTATTACACCGGAACAGTTTGATAACCTCAGCAAAAAGCTGTTTGCCTGTTCAGCAGCAATCAAAAATATAAATAAATAGCTTGATTGACAGCGCCATTTGGTATTATATAATATAAGGGAACCTCTAAAAACACAATAAAATTAGCCGGGTGATTTAAATGATAACAATAACCGTAAACAGTGAAACAGGGTATAATATTTTAATAGGCAAGGGACTTTTATTCAGTTGTGGAAACTCAATACGGGAAGTAGCACGAGGACAAAAGGTTCTTGTAATTTCGGACACAAATGTTGCACCATTGTATGCACAGGCGGTTGTTGACAGCCTCGCAGAAAACGGCTTTGAATCGGATCTGTTTACATTCCCCGCCGGAGAAACCAATAAAACCCTTGAAACTGTCGGGCACATGCTGGACGCAATGAGCGAATTTGGACTTTCGCGTTCAGATTTAGTGGTGGCTTTAGGCGGCGGTGTGTGTGGTGACCTTGCAGGTTTTGCCTCTGCAATTTATTTAAGAGGTATTGATTTTGTGTCCATCCCAACAACACTGCTTGCTCAAATTGATTCATCAGTTGGCGGGAAAACAGCTTGTGACCTTGAATCAGGCAAAAACCTTGCCGGCGCTTTTCATAATCCACAGCTTATAATTATAGACCCCGATTGCCTTTCAACTCTGTCTGAACGTTATTTTAATGACGGCATAGCCGAGGCAATAAAATATGGATGCATTAAATCCAAAACGCTTTTTAACAGATTATTAACAGAAAATCCAGTAGATTTTATTGAAGATTTGATTGAGGAATGTATAACAATAAAGAAAAATGTTGTTGAAAATGATTTCCGTGAAAACGGCGAACGCATGTTGCTCAATTTCGGGCATACAATCGGCCACGCAATCGAAAAATATTATAACTTTAGTGAGATTTCTCATGGTGAAGCCGTTGGAATAGGTATGGTGGTCATAACCGCCGCTGCGGAGCAAAATGGTCTGCTTGAAATCGGTATTTCTGATAAAATCACCGCATGTTTAAAGCTATATTCCCTTCCTACCCATACAACTATTCCATTCGAAACATTGGCTGATTTAGCATTCGCAGATAAAAAGCGACGTGGCTCTTATCTTAACCTTGTACTGCTTCATGATATCGGTGAGTCCTATATATACAAAATCAACACATCAAAGCTAGAGAGCTTTTTTAACGGGGGGTTGTGAAGCTTGAGCAGTGTCAAAATTTTGCCCTCTCCCCTATGCGGCCGTGTTACGATTCCAGCATCAAAAAGTGCCTGCCACAGAAGTATAATTTGTGCCGCACTAGGCTGCGGTACAAGCATCATTAAAAACTGTGGAACCTCTTCCGATATTGAAGCAACTTTAAACGGAATGAAAGCACTTGGCACAAGCTTCAGGGAAAATAACGGGGTTCTTATTGTTGAGAGAAATAATCCTCCAAAATCCTGTACAATCAATTGCAAAGAATCAGGTTCAACCTTGAGGTTTTTATTGCCGATTGCCGCGGCTCTCGGAGTAAATGCCACCTTCACAGGCGAGGGACGACTGCCCACACGCCCGATAAAAGCCCTGACCGATGTGTTGCGTCAAGGTGGTGTGGAATGTTCGTCCGACACTCTTCCACTAACAATTAACCGACAGTTTAAAGGCGGCCAATACAGCTTGCCGGGAAACATAAGTTCGCAATATATAACAGGACTACTTTTTGCTTTGGCGCTTACTAAAACGCCAAGCCAAATAGTGCTTACAACAAATTTGGAATCTGCGCCTTATATTGACATGACAATTTCCGAAATGAAATATTTCGGAGTTTATGTTGAAACTTGTGAAAACGGCTACAAAATTTCTGCCAACCAAAGTTTTTGTGCATGTGACAGAACAATCGAGGGCGACTGGTCACAGGCGGCATTTTTTATGTCTGCTGCGGCAATAGCTGGCAGTATCACAATCAAAGGACTCCTAGAAAATTCACTTCAGGGCGACCGTAAAGCTGTTGACGTCTTCAGAGATTTTGGTGCTGACGTGCTTTTTTCAAACGGAGAACTAAACATTAAAAAAGGCAACTTGAAAGGAATAAGTGTTGATGCTTCACAAATCCCTGACATGGTTCCCGCAATTGCCGTTACTGCGGCTTTTGCCGAAGGCACAACCATAATACATTCCGCCGCAAGATTGCGCGCGAAGGAAAGCGACCGCCTGCTTGAAACTGCAAAGCGACTTCGCGCTTTCGGTGTAAATGTGGATGAAACAGCTGATGGGTTAATTATTCATGGCGGAGCCCCGACAGGCGCGTCCATAGATGGTGCAAATGACCATAGAATTGTCATGGCTTTTGCAATAGCTGCGGCAAACAGTAGGGGCACAAGTGTTATTGATGGGTTTGAAGCAATCAATAAATCCTACCCTCACTTTTTCGATGATTTTAATAATCTGGGAGGTAATTCAAATGTCCTCTAACTTTGGTGATTTAATTCGTATAACAATTTTTGGTGAAAGTCATGGACCTGCAATCGGTTTGGTTATGGACTCTCCACCTGTAGGATATGAAATATCCGAGGAACTTGTTTTAGCTCAAATGAAAAGGCGTGCGCCGGGACAGGACGCGACCGCAACCTCCCGTGTTGAGGCGGATATTCCCGAGTTTTTGTCCGGTCTGCTTGACGGCAAAACCACCGGCGCACCGCTGGCTTGTATAATCAGAAACACTAATACCCACTCAGGGGATTATGATAATATTGTGCGTTGTCCCCGACCTTCTCATGCCGATTATGCCGCAAGTGTGCGCTATGATGGGAACAATGATATTAGGGGCGGTGGTCACTTTTCGGGCAGACTAACCGCACCGCTTGTTATAGCCGGTAGTATTGCAAAGCAAATTCTGTCCAAAAACGGAATAGCTGTTGTAGGACATGTTCTGCAAATAGGAAAAGCCAAAGATTCAGAATTTTGCACTACTTCAATTGATGACGAATTAGCAGAAAAGCTTTCAAACGAATATTTTGCCACAATTTCGGATTCTGCAAAGGAAAAAATGTATTCAGAAATTATGGCAGCAAAATCAGAAAACAATTCGATAGGCGGAGCAGTCGAAATTGCAGTTACAGGGCTGCCGGTCGGCGTTGGTGATCCAATGTTCGGTGGAGTTGAAAACGTTATTTCAAGCGCTGTCTACGGCGTTCCTGCCGTTAAGGCTGTGTCCTTTGGCGCAGGATTTGATTTTGCCGGGATGCGCGGCAGTGAAGCTAACGATCAAATGTATGTTGATGATAATGGTGAAGTAAAATGCCTCACCAATAATTGCGGAGGAATAACGGGAGGAATAACCAACTCAATGCCGGTTATTATCAAAGCCTATCTGAAGCCCACCCCTTCGATTGGTAGACCGCAGCACACGGTTGATGTCACTGACTGTACTAATTCAATTCTCGAGATAAAAGGCCGTCACGACCCCTGCATCGTGCCCAGAGCGCTACCTGCAATTGAATCTGCTGTTGCGCTTGCAATACTTAATCTTCTCGCAAGGGGTGGCAGAATATGAATCTTAAAAAAATCAGAGAAGAAATTGATTCGATAGACATTCAGCTGGTGAATTTGCTATGCCGCAGAATGAACTGTTCAATTAATGTTGCAGAAGTTAAGTGCAAAGAATCTTTGCCTGTTTTAAATTCACAACGTGAACAGCAAATTCTTGAAAAGGTTCAAAAAATGGGTGGTAACTTCGGAAACTATCTTTATCCCATTTATCAGGCAATAATGGAATCAAGTCGTGATTTGCAAAGTGATGTTTTGGAAAGTGAAAATGCAGTTATCAAGGAAATTGAAGCTGCAAGGAAAGACATTTCTAATTACACTCCCCCTGCAAATGTTTTATGCCAAGGCGTAGAGGGTGCATTTTCACATGAGGCGGCAAAATGTTTCTATCCAAATTCAAATATTGATTTTTGCTCCAGTTTTGCAGATGTTTTCAAAGCTGTTGATTCAGGAACAGCTGTTGTTGGGGTCGTTCCGGTTGAAAATTCTTCTGCCGGTTCTGTATCCGATGTATATGACCTTATTTTGAAATATCGTCATTATATCATCGGTGCTGTCAATATGAAAATCGAACAGAATCTGCTTGGGCTAAAAGGAGCAAAGTTAGCTGATATAAAAACAGTTTATTCTCAACCACACGCACTTGCGCAATGCGATGAATTTATTAAGAAAAATCAGCTTATTGCAGAAAAATATATAAATACAGCCGCCGCTGCACAAATGGTATCGAAAAAAGGTGATATCGCATGTGCGGCAATCGGTTCAAAACAAGCGGCCAAACTATATGGGTTAGAAATTATAGAACCTTCTATCCAAACAAACCAAAATAACATCACTCGCTTTATTGCTGTTTCAAAAAGGCTGATAATTCAGAATGAAAGCGACAAAATCAGCTTGGCTTTCACGCTGCCACACGAGAAAGGTTCGCTTTCAAACACACTAACGCGTTTTACAAGGCATGGATTTAATTTAACCAAAATTGAATCGCGCCCAACAGGAGAGCCTTTTGAATATCAGTTCTATCTTGATTTTACCGGAGATACAAGCGATCTAAACACTATCAGGCTTTTAGCATCGCTTTTTGATGAAATGCCACAGTTCACGTTCCTTGGCAACTACAAAGAAATGAAAATATAGCACAACTAAATGCGCATTGATTTTTTTCAATATTTTTGTTAATGTCAAATGATAAACAAACAAACAGCGAGCAACAAAAGTTACTCGCTGTTTTGTTATGCTTATT
>JAQVYP010000119.1 GCA_029004655.1 Oscillospiraceae bacterium
CCCGTCAGTCGAGAGCCTCGACACTCATTTAGCGTTCAGGGCTTTCTTGCTTTTAAGAACATATTATTTGCGACTGAAATGCTCGTGCTATGAATATTTGCAACATTTATATAAGTCAGATTCTTATACAGCACTTTTATTGTTGTAAACCAACGTTTTTGGCAAAACAAAATCCTTTGCCTATAATATGTACTATTGGCTCCCCTATATGTACGATCAAAATTGGCGTTATACGCATGCCTATTTGAATATGAAAGATTAGTGATATTTTTGATTAAATATGCAACTATTGGTACGAGTTGGATTACAAAGTCATTTATTGAAGGCTGCAATTTAACCGATGGATTTGAGCTTAAAGCAGTTTATTCAAGAACCGTCGAAAAAGGCCGGGAATTTGCAAAAGACTTTGGCTGCAATCGGATTATTACAGATATAAACGAGCTTGCAAAGGACAGTGGAATTGATGCAGTTTATATTGCAAGTCCGAATATTTTTCACTACGAGCAAAGCCGTCTTATGCTGGAAAACGGCAAGCATGTTATTTGTGAAAAACCTGCGGTGACAAAAAGCGAAGAACTTACCCAATTAATACAGCTTGCCAAAGATAATAATCTGATTTTTATGGAAGCAATTATGGAACGCTATCTTCCGGCAAGAGCTATGCTGCTTCATGCGATTGATCAATTAGGTGACATCACAACAGCAACATTCGATTTTTGTCAATATTCAAGTAAATACCCGGCATTCGAAAAGGGCGAAACGCCTAATATCTTTAATCCAAAAATGGCCGGTGGCGCACTAATGGATTTGGGGATTTACTGTATTTATGCAGCGGTTGACTATTTTGGTCTACCTGATTCAGTGTCTGCATCAGCAGATTTTTTGAGAACCGGCGCCGACGGAAGCGGCTGTGCGACATTAAAATATCCTGAAAAGACAGTGAATCTCATTTATTCAAAAACCGAGCAAGCCGAAACCGGCAGCGAAATCATCGGAAGTAACGGCAGAATTCAGATTGATTCCATTTCCAAACTAACAGACATTGATGTGGTTCTGAATGGAGAAAAAACAAATCTTATCGGTGACGTGCCAAAAGCAGAACTCATGAGTTTTGAGGCAAGAGCCTTTGCTGAATTTATCAATAACTTCTCTAGCATGAACGAGCAATATAAAAATGTAACCGAACTCACGATTTCGGTGCATAAGCTTATGGATGAAATAAAAAAGATTTGTAATATAAAATTTTCATAAAACATATATAACTATATTTGCAATAAATCAGGCTTGCCGCTGACAAAAAATCAGTTGGCAAGCCTTTATGTTTAATAACGCTTTGCATGAACGTACGTTTTTCTTTTAAAGAATGCACCCACAGAGTAAAAAGTTCAACCTATGAAACTGCAACTATTATTTAACATTCTCCTTTGATTCTCACAATCCCATTAGATTAGATACTTAAAAAATCAAAAAATTTCAAGACTAATTTAAGAGAATTATTTTAATAATTCAAGATTGATTTGTCTTTTATAAATATCTTTCATTTTATGCCGATAAATATATTAGGAAAGCAACTTATGGGAGGGAAATTTATGATTAACAAAGTCGAATCGGTTCAACTTTACAAAACTACTTTAACATTCCATGATAAGGGGCAAAGCTCAGCTAACCACGGGAAAACGCATACTCGAGGAAACTCCAAAACAGATGTAATAGACTTCAGTTCTGAATTGCGAGGCTATGCTACTCACAAACACCCAAATGAAGACTTAATCTCAATGGCTGAACAATTGATTTATAAGCAGGGAAACTACTCGTTTGCATCAGCAAGAGAAGATAATAATATAAATCAGGCTAAACATGCAATATCGCAAGATGGTGAATATGGAATAAAAGCCATTAGTGACAGTATCGTCAATTTTGCCATCGCCATTTCAGGCAATGACACAGAAAAACTTGTGGAGCTGAAATCAGCAATTGAAAAAGGCTTCGCCCAAGCTGAAAAAGCGTTCGGCGGCACACTACCCGAAATATGCTATAAAACCCACGATGAAATTATTAAAAAACTCGATAAATGGGGCAACAGGGAAACATCCGATTTATAGGGGTTTATATTTGATACAAAATATAAAGCGAAATTCGTCAACCACTAGACGAGATTTTATTAATAATTAATAATGAGATAAAATTTACAAGAACCGCTACGAGAAATTTCTCGTAGCGGTTCTTGTTCTTTTACCAAACTCAAATTGTATAACAGATTACTATATTTTATTTCACAATATTCACCAAATGGGCTATTGAGGGGATGGATTGCCCTTGCATTGTTGAGGTTGGAGACATTAGTGCGCCGGTGGCGCAGAACAAAATATTTTTATATTTTCCGCTTTTAAATTCATTCAGGATTTTGGAACAGAGCACCGATGCGGAGCAGCCGCAGCCCGAACCTCCGGCATGGACATCCTGACCTTCTAAATCAAAAATCATTAGCCCACAATCATTATGATTCTCTGCAATGGAAATATTATCCTTTAACAGCAGCTCATGCAGCAAATCAGAACCGACTTTGCCCAAATCGCCCGTTAAAATCAAATCATAGTCTTTCGGAGATGTATTTGTATCATCTAAAAATGCTTTGATTGTTTCAGCCGCCGCAGGTGACATTGCCGCACCCATATTGTTAATATCTTTAACCCCAAGGTCGTTTATCTTTCCAAAGGTTATAGCGTTTATTCTGGGGCCGTTCTTGCCACAGCTTACCACAGCCGCGCCGGAGCCTGTCACTGTCCACTGAGCCGTCGGTGTTCGCTGTCCGCCATATTCCAGAGGAAATCTGAACTGCCTTTCAGCACTGCAAAAGTGTGATGAAGTTACCGCAATGGTATGCTTCGCCACTCCGGACTCAACAAAAAGCGAAGCAAGTGCCAGTGATAAAGCCATTGTAGAGCAAGCACCATACAATCCTAAAAACGGTATTGCAAAATCTTTTAGCCCGTAAGCGCTGCCGATGCACTGGTTAAGTAAATCACCGGCAAACATATAATCTATTTGATCCTCAGTCATGCCGCTTTTTTTAATTGCGGTTTGGACAGCCGTAGTTTGAAGCCTGCTTTCTGCCTTTTCAAACGAGTCCTCTCCAACCAATTCGTCATTATAAACCTTGTCGAAACCATTGCCCAGAGGACCCTCGCCTTCTTTAGCACCGACAACTGCAGCATAACTGCTAATGCAAACATCATTTTGGAAAACAATTGTTTGACTTCCCACTTTTTCAGGCATAATAGTTCACCCCTTTATATAATTGAAATAATCCAAAGAATAAGCCCATAAATAGCCGAAGCTGTAATTCCGTAAACAAGCACAGGGCCTGCAATTGTAAACATTTTTGCACCCAATCCCAAAATCTGACCCTCGTTTTTATACTCAATAGCGGGCGATACAATCGAGTTTGCAAAACCTGTAATTGGAACAAGCGTTCCGGCACCGGCAAATTTTGCAATTCCATCGAACACACCGATTCCTGTTAAAATCGCCGCTATAAAAATAAGCGTCGTAGATACCGCCGCTGCGCTATCCTCTTTGGGCATTTCCAAAGAGGTATAATATTCGCTTAACAGTTGACCAATAACACAAATAAATCCACCTACTACAAAAGCCCATATAAAATCTTTGGCCTTTGGAGATTTTGGTGATGCCTGCTTTACCATTTTGTCATATTCTTTTTTTGAAGTTTTCATCGTAATCATCCGTTCCGCTGTGTCAAGGCACAGAATATTGAAATGCTTTTTACCTTGTTACACAAATCATTTATTTTCTAAAGATTATTTTTACTCGATTAGTCCTAAAATATGCAAAAACGGACATTATAAAATCAGAGGGTGAAATATTCATGAAGAATTTAATTACATTGGCAAACATCTGCAAAAAATATGATACTTGTGATAACCACTTTTTTGCACTTAATGACATTTGCGTAACCGTAGCGCAAGGCGAAATGGTTGCAATTTCCGGCAACTCAGGCTCGGGGAAATCAACACTGATGAATATTATCGGCTGTCTTGATATTCCTTCCTCTGGCAAATATGTTTTAAACGGAGAAAATGTATCAAAACTCCGTGACAATCGCCTGTCCGAAATTCGGAATAGAACAATTGGATTTATATTTCAAAGCTTTAATTTGGTTTCGGGTTTTACTGCACTGGAAAATGTGGAATTGCCACTTGTTTATCGTGGTATTGCGAAAAAACAGCGCAAAAAGCTGGCTCTTGAAGCGCTTGAAAAGGTTGGCCTTAGTGACAGAATAACACATCATCCAAATCAGCTTTCAGGTGGACAACAGCAACGTGTTGCAATTGCTCGTGCCATTGCGGCCTCGCCCCCTTTAATTTTGGCGGACGAACCGACAGGCAACCTTGACCGTGCTTCCAGCGAGCAGGTTATGGAGACCTTGAATGAGCTTAATAAAGAGGGTCACACTATAATTTTAATTACCCATGATGAAAAACTAGCAAGCCGAATGCCACGCCTGATAACAATATCTGACGGAATGATTGTATAATTTATTACTACTAAAAAACAGCAAACAAATAGCGCCTATCGAACTTTTCCAGATCGATAGGCGCTATTTCTTATAATATGATTTTATGCGAATGCAAAAGTTTTAGTAATGAAATATGCGAGAACGACAACACCCAAAATAATGCGATAATATCCAAACGCCTTGAAATCGTGATTTTTGATATAAGCCATAAGATACTTTATTGCAAAGATAGAAACAACAAATGCGATTAACATTCCGACAAACAGCGCTGTCCATTCTGTTCCCGTAAACCCAAGTCCTGATTTTACAATCTTAATAAGGCTTGCACCGAACATAACCGGAATTGAGAGGAAGAACGAAAACTCCGCCGAAACGGCACGCGAAGCACCGAGGAACACTGCGCCCAAAATGGTGGCACCTGAGCGTGACGTGCCCGGAATAAGAGCCAACACTTGAAAAGCGCCGATTGCCAGTGCGTATTTATAGCTCATTTGATTAATATTGTGTATTTTAGGTTTAACATGATGGTTTTCAAGGATTATAAACAACACACCGTATATGATTAAGGTTGCGGAAACCACCCATGCGTTATAAAAAGCACTGTCTATCTTATCGTCAAACAGGATTCCGATTATTCCGGCAGGAACACAAGCAACAATCACCTTGAACCACATATCCCAAGTTTTCTTTTTTCCAACAGGGCTTTTCTTTGGTGAGAAAGGATTAAGTTTGTGGAAATATAAAATCACAACAGCCATTATCGCTCCAAGCTGAATAACGACACGAAACATTTCCATAAATGAATCGGAGAAATTGAATTTGACTAAATCCTCAACCAAAATCAAATGCCCCGTACTGCTGACAGGCAACCATTCGGTTATTCCTTCAACAATTCCATATAAAACGGCTTTAAGTATATTTAAAAAAACATCCATTTTATCAAACCCTTCTGTCACAAAATAATATATTGTATATTTTACCACCGAATCAGTAATATGTAAAACCTTTTTGAGCCTTAAATTCTTAAAAATTGCTTAATATTCTAGATATGGTTTAACAGAATTTTTTAATGTGAAATAAATATGAGCTGTTGTACAATGGATTGCGGAACGACGAGGACGCCGTTCCCTACTTT
>JAQVYP010000120.1 GCA_029004655.1 Oscillospiraceae bacterium
AATTCTCGGGCGAAACAATCAAAGAGCGCCGCATGGCATCATATAAAACCGTTGATACTTGCGCCGCTGAATTTGAAGCTTATACACCTTACTATTATTCAACCTATGATGACGAAACCGAAGCTGTCAAATCAGACAAAAAAAGAGTTTTGGTTATCGGTTCCGGACCTATTCGTATCGGACAAGGTATTGAATTCGATTATTGCACCGTTCATTCGGTTTGGGCTCTGCGTGAAGCTGGTTATGAAGCGATAATTGCAAATAACAATCCGGAAACTGTGTCTACCGATTTTGACACCTCAGACCGTTTGTATTTTGATCCGCTCACACCTGATGATATTGATAATGTTATTGCCGCTGAAAACCCGGATGGCGTTATTGTTCAGTTCGGAGGTCAAACCGCAATTAAACTTGCAAAGCATTTTAGCGAAAAAGGAATAAAGATTCTTGGTACATCATTTGAAATGATTGATGCCGCCGAAGATAGAAAAGTGTTCGACGCTATTCTGGAAAAATGCGAAATTCCTCGTCCGGAAGGTATGTCAGTATTCACAACTTCGGGTGCTGTGTCTGTTGCCGAAAAGATAGGTTTCCCTGTACTTCTTCGTCCATCATACGTTTTGGGCGGACAAAACATGGTTATTGCATACAACGTTGCTGAAGTCACTCAATATATGGATATCATCACTCGTGCCGGAATCGAAAATCCTGTGCTTATTGATAAATACATTATGGGCAGAGAGATAGAGGTTGATGCTATTTGCGACGGAACCGACATTTTGGTTCCGGGTATTATGGAGCACATTGAGCGTGCAGGCGTTCATTCGGGCGATTCAATTTCAATGTATCCTTCACAGAATGTTTGTGACCATCATAAGAAAGTCATCATCGAATACACAAAGCGCCTTGCAAAAGAAATGAAAGTTGTCGGCATGATGAACGTTCAGTATGTTTTAATGGGTGACACCGTTTATGTTATTGAGGTAAACCCACGTTCATCGCGTACTGTACCTTATATAAGTAAGGTTACCGGTATTCCTGTTGTCAAGCTTGCAACTCGTTGTATGCTTGGCGAAAAGCTGAAAAACCTAGGGTATGGCACAGGTCTTTATCCTGATACCGGATATATTGCCGTTAAAGTTCCTGTCTTCTCTTTTGAGAAAATTCACAATATTGACGTTCAATTAGGTCCGGAAATGAAATCTACTGGTGAGGCACTTGGCATAGCTCGCACACTGCGTGATGCACTGCAAAAGGGTCTTACTGCCGCAGGATTCAAGATGAAACATCAGGGACGTGTTTTGCTGACAATCCGCGACCGTGATAAGCAAGAAGTTCTTCCGATTGCAAAGCGTCTTGCCGCATTAGGTTTTAATCTATATGCAACGGGCGGAACAAAAGCATTCTTAAACGAAAATGGGCTTGTTGCTGAATACGTCGGTAAAATTCATCAGGGCGGCACAATTATTGAGTTAATCGAATCCGGTATTGATTATGTAATCAGCACATCTGAAGGCAACCGTGCTCCTGAACGTGACAGTGTTAAGATTCGCCGCAAGGCAGTGGAATGCAGAATCCCATGTCTTACATCGATAGACACCGCTAGGGCATTGTGTGACAGCCTTGAGAACTTCAAAGACACTCATGAGCTTGCAATGGTTAATATCGCTGATTTAAATAAAAAGATTGAAATCGGCAAAGACAACTGCCGCAGCGGACTTCCGATGCAATCAGTTGTTAAGGGTAAGAAGCCACTCAAATTCACAAAAATGCATGGCATAGGCAATGACTACATTTATTTCAATTGTATTGAGCAAACAATCGACAATCCTAATCAGTTGTCTCTAACATTATCCGATCGACATTTTGGAGTCGGCGGCGACGGTATTGTTATGATAATGCCGAGTGATATAGCAGATTTCAGAATGAGAATGTTCAATACAGACGGCAGTGAAGGCAAAATGTGTGGTAACGCCTCAAGATGTGTGGGTAAATACGTTTATGAACGTGGTCTTACAACAAAAACCACTGTTACATTGGAAACTTTAAGTGGAACAAAAGTGCTTAATCTTAAAGTTGTTGATGGTGTTGTCGAAAAAGTTACTGTTGATATGGGTGTTGCAGAGCTTAATTCTAAAAAGGTTCCTGTCTGCATCGATAAGGAAAAGGTTATTGGCGAAACCGTGACTATTGACGACAAAGAATGGAACATCACCTGCGTTTCTATGGGCAATCCACATTGCGTGGTGTTCTATGACGATGTTGAGAACATGCCGCTTTCCGACATTGGGCCTAAGTTTGAGTTTGCTTCAATCTTCCCTGACAGAATCAACACAGAATTCGTTGAGGTTATCGATTCCACTACACTTAAAATGCGTGTTTGGGAACGTGGAAGCGGTGAGACTATGGCTTGTGGAACAGGTGCTTGTGCAACTGTTGTTGCCGCTGTCGAAAATGGAATAAGTCCTAGAAACACCGATATTACTGTTGAATTGCTCGGTGGTAATTTAACAATAAAATACATGACTGACGGTACAGTTTTCATGACCGGCGGAGCCTCATTTGTCTTTGACGGACAGCTTCTTTAAAATAAGGGCATCTCTAAAAAGGACACGCTTAAAATTTAGTGTGTCCTTTTTCCCTTTTATGCGTTATAATAGTAATGTATTTTATCTTTGCGATTATTTTAGGTAATTGCAATCTCATACTAATTCCAATTAAAAAGTGACCAAGATTTGCGAGGATTTTGTTTGTGAGACAAGGCGGAGGACGAAGGCGGGCTATCGCCCGCCGAGAACGACAACGCAGTCTCGCAAACAAAAGACCGCGAAGATTGGTTGATTTTTATTTGGAATTAGTATCAATAATATTAATCGTAGAGAACAGCCTTAACTGTTCCGAAGTTTTGCAATGTTTGTTTGTTATCATTCTTAAAGGAGAAATATCAATGCTTAAAATCAATAAAAATTATAATAATTTAAAAGAAAGTTATCTTTTTGCTGGTATTAACCGCAAGGTAAGTGACTATGTGGCAGCTCACCCGGACAAAAAGGTTATTCGTATGGGTATCGGCGACGTTACACTTCCCCTTTGCGATGCTGTGACAGTTGGTCTAGCAAATGGTGTCAGCGACATGAAGAGCGCGGAAACATTTCACGGCTATGGTCCTGAACAGGGATATGACTTCTTAAAATCCAGCATCAAAGACTATTATCTTGAGAATAATGTTTCTCTTCTGCTTAATGAAATTTTTATTTCAGATGGTGCGAAAAGTGATATCGGCAACATTCTCGATATCTTCGACAAATCAAACACAGTATTGGTCCCCGATCCGGTTTATCCTGTTTATGTCGATACAAACATAATGGATGGAAGAAATATTGTTTACATCAATGCCACACTGGAAAACGGCTTTTTGCCGGAGCCTAGCGAATCTATTTTGGCAGATATGATTTATTTATGTTCTCCAAACAATCCAACAGGTGCGGTTTATAATAAAGAGCAGCTTAAGGCTTGGGTTGATTTTGCCAATAAAACAGGTGCTGTTATCTTGTTTGATGCAGCTTACGAGGCATTTGTTTCAGACAAAGCTTTGCCACGCAGCATATTCGAAATCGAAGGAGCAAGAACCTGTGCAATAGAGTTTTGCTCTTTGTCAAAAACCGCCGGTTT
Organism: Oscillospiraceae bacterium; assembly: GCA_029004655.1. Taxonomy (GTDB): domain Bacteria; phylum Bacillota; class Clostridia; order Oscillospirales; family Acutalibacteraceae; genus STF2-152. The sequence goes on from JAQVYP010000120.1 coordinate 3,673, forward strand.
TACCGGAACAAGATGCGGTTATACAATTATTCCAATGGAACTTGAGCGTGAGTCTGTTTCACTAAACAAGCTTTGGCTGCGTCGTCAAACCACTAAGTTTAACGGTGTTTCATACATTGTTCAAAAAGGCGCTGCACAAGTGTTCAGCAAAGAAGGACAAAAGCAAATACGAGAAAACATAAATTATTACAGAGAAAATGCTGCTATTATCACCAAAGCTTTGGATGAGCTGAACATCGAATATACAGGCGGCAAGAATTCTCCTTATATCTGGCTTAAATGCCCGAAATCAATGGGTTCTTGGGAATTCTTCGATTTTCTGCTGAACGAGGCGAATGTTGTAGGCACTCCGGGTGCAGGTTTTGGCAAAAATGGTGAGGGTTACTTCCGCTTAACTGCATTTTCAAATCACGAAAACACCGCTGAAGCAATGGAGAGAATAAAAAAGGTACTCAATAAAAATTAACCGCAACGAAGGAATGTTAGCGTGATTTTTTCACGCTAACAAAATAAAAGGCGTGCCGCTCACCGACAAGCGGCAACCGCGGCACATACCGATAATAATCACCATATCCAGTGAATTTCTATCGTGTTTTGTGTCTGTGAAAGGATACGGAGATTATTATGGATATTTTAATTAAGTTCCGTAAATCGGTTATGTCCATTCTAAAGCTGATGACTGTAATCAGCATTGTATGTACATTTATCGGATGCTGGCAGATATATTATCAAGAGTCACTTTTTAGCAGCAAGGGCAACTATGTTGTTGTTCTGTCTTACCTTATAATTCTTATGGCATTTACTGTTTTATATGGCGGTTTCAAAGTCGGCGTATTGCGGCTACACGAAATTATATACAGTTGTTGCTTATCCCTTGTTTTTACAAACTTTATTATGTATTTGGAGCTTTCTCTAGTTGCTAGAACAATGCTTAACCCTATTAATATGATTATTTTGACAATCTGTCAGTTTTTTATCATAGCTATATCTGACTATACGCAAAATTCAGTTTACTTTAATCTTTATAGTGCCAAACATATTATCGCTATTTACGGAAACGATCCTCAAAGCCGTGATATCATCCGAAAGATGCAGCACATAAAAGAGCGCTATTCTATTGATAAGGGTATAACTATAGACCATAAAATTAGGGAAATTAAAGCGGAAATTGACAAGTTCGAGGCAGTTTTGATATGTGATTTTGAAAAATCTCTTAAGGACGAACTGCTTAGATACTGTTATGCAAAACGTAAGCGCATTTATTTGCTTCCTTCCACTAATGACATTATTACCAACTATAGTTATCAGAGCCAGATTTTTGACACTCCTGTTTTAATCTGCCGTAATCGTGGTTTATCAATGGAACAAAGAATTATTAAGCGTTCTATGGATATTTTAATATCTTCAATTGGAATTTTATTATCTAGTCCAATAATGCTTATAATCGCAATTTCTATTAAGCTATATGATAAGGGACCAATTCTTTTCAAGCAAAATCGAGTTACAATTAACGGCAAAATTTTCAATGTTTATAAGTTCCGTTCAATGATTGTCGATGCTGATAGTGAAGGCGCCAAAAAAGCCACTACCTGCGATGATCGTATTACCCCAGTCGGAAAAATAATACGCCCTTTGAGAATGGACGAGCTTCCTCAGTTCTTTAACGTACTTTTGGGAAGTATGTCAGTTGTAGGCCCTCGCCCGGAGCGCACAGAGCACGTCCATAAGTACACCCAGCAATACCCCGAATTCGATTTAAGGCATCGTGTCAAGGGCGGAATAACAGGTTACGCACAGATCTACGGAAAGTACAACACTTCCCCCATTGACAAATTAAACATGGACCTGATTTATATTGAAAACTACTCTGTTCTTAACGATATAAAGCTCATAGTAATGACAATAAAAATCCTATTCGTAAGAGAAAGCAGCGAAGGCTTCGCCGAAGAAGACAACGAAGACGTAGAAAAAA
>JAQVYP010000121.1 GCA_029004655.1 Oscillospiraceae bacterium
TGAATGCTTTCACTTCAAAGCCCTCTGTGCTACAACCCAATTCCACTGAAAATGAAAAAGAGTAACCCAAGTTCAACATACAAGTGGGTGAATCGCATTGAAATTGCGATTCACCCACTTTATTTTTTAAAGAAAATAATATTTAACATTTTGTGAAATATGACAGGAAAAGATCAATCAGAATTTTCGTGCGAGAGTTTTTAGAGGTTACCATAGCTAAAAAAGTTGTATCTATCTTCTATCTCTAATAAAGCATGGCCAAAAATCAGGTCTGGAATCGTCATCATGAGCTTCGTCATCATTAAACAAATCACGTAAGCCATCTTCAATATCGCGCAAGCCTTCTTCGATATCTCTCAAGCCTTCTTCGATTCTGCGAATTCCTCTACATTCATTACCTCTTCGAATGTCATTTAACCCTTCACAAATGTCTCTAATTCCCTCACGGATATCACGAATGCCTTTTCTAATGTCTCTTAGAGCTTCTCTGTTTTCATCAAAGTGTATGTCTCTTAAACCTTCAATAATATCACGTAGGCCCTCTTTGATGTCACAGATTCCTTCACGAATTTCTCGTATACCTAAAACACGATCATCATCAAGATTGTTCAAACCTTCGCGAATATCATCAATTCCTTCACGGATATCTTCAATACCTTCTCTAATGTCTCTAATCCCTTCGTCACGTCCATTATGTCTGTTTCTAAAGCCATTGGATCGTCTATCACTCATTTACTGTTACTCCCTACTTTTATAATACACCACATTTAGGCGCATTATATTATATGTAAAAAGGTACATGAGTGATTTTTTACAATGTTCTTCATTAAGATCAAGATCGCTGTTTTATGCGATTGTTATATCTTAATGCCAATTCTTCAACAACTATTTAGGAGTTTTAAATGATATTTAAAAAGTAGCATTGACATATCCGCTTTAAAGTGCTAAATTATATATATTGTCTATAAAATGTGACTACGGATATTTCTTCTTCCTCTGTTACAAAGCAGATCAAACTGCATAGTAATAGAGGATGTTTTTTGAACTGAGTTCACCTACTTCTATATGATTTTTTGAGTTAAGGAAAGGATGATTAACCATGGCTATTACTGATTTTCTTGAGAGAAATGCAAAACTTTATCCTGCCGAAGTAAGTTTAGTCGAAATTAATCCGGCAAGTCAGCCGGATCATGCAGTTACCTGGCGCGAATACAACTTGATCGAATCAAGCTCAGCTGAAAAATATCGTAGTGAGATGACATGGAAGGAATTTGATACGAAGGCAAACCGGTTTGCCAATCTTTTACTCACCCGAGGCATCAAAAAAGGTGACAAGGTTGCAATTCTATTGATGAACTGCCTCGAATGGCTTCCCATTTACTTTGGTATTTTGAAAACAGGTGCTCTCGCTGTACCTATGAATTATCGTTATACAGCGGATGAAATCAAATATTGTCTGGAGCTCGCTGATGTCAACACCTTGATATTTGGGCCGGAATTTATTGGACGAGTGGAGCAGGTATTTGATCATCTCCACGGTGTAAAAACATTTTTCTATGTTGGAAATAATAAACCTACATTTGCAGACAGTTATGACAAACTCGTGTCATTTTGCTCCTCTATTGCACCGGCGATTGAACTGAAAGATAATGATGATGCGGCAATTTATTTTTCTTCAGGAACGACAGGCTTCCCTAAAGCAATTTTGCATTCTCACAAAGCTTTGGTTTCTTCCTGCTTGACAGAGCAGAATCATCATTCACAAACGCATAATGATGTGTTTTTATGCATTCCGCCTCTTTATCATACAGGTGCTAAAATGCATTGGTTTGGGAGTTTGCTGTCCGCTAGCAAGGCTGTTATCCTGCGCGGCGTCAAACCTGAGTGGATTATGCAAGCAGTTTCTGAGGAGAAAGCCACCATTGTATGGTTACTGGTTCCGTGGGTTCAGGATATTCTTGATGCCCTGGAACGAGGTGATATGCGACTAAAAGACTATCGCCTTGATCAGTGGAGATTGATGCACATTGGTGCACAGCCAGTTCCGCCAAGCTTAATCCGGAGATGGAAAGCGGTGTTTCCCGGTCAGCAATATGATACCAACTATGGCCTTAGCGAATCAATCGGACCGGGCTGTGTCCATCTTGGTGTGGAAAACATAAGCAAAGTAGGTGCTATCGGTAAAGCGGGATATCTTTGGGAAACAGATATTGTTAATGAAAATGGTGAAGCTGTAGCGAAAGGCGAAGTTGGCGAACTCATTATAAAAGGTACGGGCGTAATGAAGTGTTATTATAACAACCCTGAAGCAACCGCCGCAATATTGAAAGACGGCTGGCTATATACCGGTGATATGGCAAAGTTGGATGAAGACGGCTTCATTTATTTGGTTGACCGCAAAAAAGATGTTATAATCACCGGCGGCGAAAACTTGTATCCTGTGCAGATTGAAGATTTTCTGCGTGCGCACAAAGATATTAAAGATGTTGCTGTAATTGGTATGCCTGATGACCGTCTGGGTGAAATAGCAGCAGCTATTATAGAACTGAAAGACGGCGCTGTCTGCACAGAAGAAGAAATTCAAGAATTCTGCATAGACTTACCTCGTTATAAACGACCACGCAAGATTATTTTTTCATCTGTGCCGAGAAATCCAACAGGAAAGATTGAAAAGCCAAAACTTCGCGAAATATATTGCAGCGGCAGGTTGGTTGAAGCCCAGACGACAAAATAAATACATATTAGGTTGATTTATTTGGCAATTCAAGTATACGTATTATTTTTAATAAAATGGGGTGTGCAGATGAAAGCAATTGTTTATACTTCAAACACCGGATACACAAAAAAATATGCTGAAATTCTATCGGCAAAAATCGGGATTCCTGCGTATGACAGCAAAGTTGCCAATCAGAGCATAGCTAAAAATGATGAAGTCATTTACATGGGATGGCTAAAAGCTAGCACAGTGGTTGGTTTTGAAAAAGCACAAAAAGAGTATACCGTTAAGGCAGTTTGTGCAGTGGGAATGGGAAATCCCAATGATAAAAGCGAATCAACAATCACAGATCGCCACCACATCAAAGATGTAAAAGTGTTTTACTTGCAAGGCGGATTTGACATTAGTAAGCTACATGGTTTTGATAAATTTTTAATGAAAATCTTTCCGAAAATTTTAAAAGCCTCTGCTGCGAAAAAAGACAGCAAAAGCGATGAGTACATTGAGATTATGGAATCAATTAAAAGTATTAAGAACGGTGCTGACTTTGTTAGCGAAGCAAATTTAGTACCAGTTGTTTCGTGGCTTGAAAAATAAATTTACTATTGAGGCACTGCTTAATAGCGGTGCTTCTTTGCTGTCATACTAATTCCAATTAAAAAGTGACCAAGATTTGCGAGGATTTTGTTTGTGAGACAAGGCGGAGGACGAAGGCGGGCTATCGCCCGCCGAGAACGACAACGCAGTCTCGCAAACAAAAGACCGCGAAGATTGGTTGATTTTTATTTGGAATTAGTATCAATACAAGAAATCGCTTAAATCTGAGGATATGATATAATAATCACACGAATGTGATTATTATAATATTTAAAGCACCTTTTGCTCGCCACTGTGAGTGGCAACCGCAAAAGATGTGCACATTATATCATTCGTTCTTCGAATTCATGATATATTATGTATCGTCATAACATGCAGTCTATTACAATGAATATAACAATAAAATCGTGGCAAACTACATTTGATCATATAAATGGAGGTGGAGTTATGCCTAAGGATAGCCAACCGGATACCAAAAAAGCAAGAGTCGAAAAAGCCAATGGTCAAACGCCCCTAACCCGAGAGAACCAAAATCACAATAAGAACACCAAAAAGCAATCTAATCCGCCCAATGATGTCTGAAAATCTAATTGATTTTAAATAAGCCAAGAGCACCCTACTTATTTTGAGCGGGTGCTCTTTAGTTTTTACAGCATAATTATAATTTTGTTTTTATAACACCATACACAAAACTTATAATAAAAACACAGAATCACTGTTTGCAATAACAAACAGGTGATTCTGTGATTCAATTGACATTTATACTAATTCCAATTAAAAAGTGACCAATCTTCGCGGTCTTTTGTTTGCGAGACTGCGTTGTCGTTCTCGGCGGGCGATAGCCCGCCTTCGTCCTCCGCCTTGTCTCACAAACAAAATCCTCGCAAATCTTGGTCACTTTTTAATTGGAATTAGTATTAGTTATAATCAACCCTTTTTGTGTCCGCGTTTCGCTTTGCCCTGAATTTCAGGCACTGGAGGAGCATCATTCTTGGGAATGTGCGTTTTATGATTGCTTTCTGTGCCGTGTGGTTCTTTTGGGTCAGGTCTTCTCATCCCTGCTTTGGCCATAATTATCACCTCAACATTATTGTTCCGAAGTGACAATTATTTATTCTGTTTCCCTTTATATTCGCTAAATCAAAAATAACAACTATTATCCATCTTACAAAAATTACAAAAATAATGGCAAATCAAATGCAGATATATTATTTGCATTCACATTTTTGCAAAAACATTTTGATATTTTCTTCCTCTTGAAACCTATTTGCATTTAATCTTCCTAATCTGTCGCAAAGCCCTAACAAGGCAATTTCTTTTATATCAACCTGCTGTTTCATAGTTTTAACATCAGCAAGAGTCAGGTCTTTAGCGACAAAAAGTATCTGCATATGCCATCTAACGAGTGCCACTACAGCTTCGATAAATCGATGATCATCAGTTAACTGACTTAAAAACTCCCCTGCCAGCTTTGATCCGACTTTGTCATGATCATATGATGTTATTTTACCTTTTCTTATTCTTGTTGTGTCAGGCTTTCCAATATCATGAAGCAAAGCAGCCCACATAAAAACTCTTTTATCATTGCATTTATCCTTTGTTTTTGCCGCCTCGTCTACAACCAGTAAAGTATGATTCCACACACTGCCCTCAGGATGATGTTGCGGAGATTGTTCTGTTTGTTTTAATTTAAACAGCAAATCAAATGGATAACAATGCACTCGCTTATCAACAAACAATTGTTCAAGATATTCTGAAGGAGCTTCATCATTCAGCAGATGATTATCAATTTCAACAAACAGTTGCTTTTCAGTGCTCATTTATTGTCATCACTTTGTTTATCGTTCATCCCAAAAACCGCTCTGGCGCTTTCAGCATTGGGATCATGCTTTATGTGCTTTGAATGGAACTTGCCATCTTCTTTTTTATTATTTGACCGCAGATTGCAATAGCAAGTTGCAATAGTTTTGAAAACAGCAATGACTTATAGTAAAACGATGTGGGATTACGGAGAGAGGGCGAAGCCCGAACGGAGAAATCCCACATCGTCGATCTCCTGTTAGGCGGCGTAGATTTGGTCAAGTTCTTTTTCAAACATTTCTTCTGGAGTATGGTAACCCAGAATTTTTCGTGGCAAAGCATTAATCCGGTCGGCAAAAAACAAGATATCGTCTATGCTGTAATCGGAAATGTTTTTTCCTTTCGGAATGAAGCGGCGGAGCATCCGGTTATGACATTCGTTTGTGCCC
>JAQVYP010000122.1 GCA_029004655.1 Oscillospiraceae bacterium
TTGACATTAAGATTTTTTGCAAGTTCATTCACCCGGGCATATTCACTCACCAGAAGCATACGGCTTATCATCTCCAAATAATCCTCCATGGCGGTGGTGATTTCGGACATACCTATAAGCTCATAGCCTTTTTGTGTATGAAAGTCTGATTTATCAGCCATAGTAGCACCCCCTTTATGTAACAAGCAGAATATTTATAGCATAAGATACCAGTGGGAAATATTGTTTCCCAAAGCTAATAAAAGTGAGTGAATACAATTGAACAACGAATATCCTTTATGTTTTCTGGGAAAAGGTGATAGAGCTAAAGTATCTTGCCTGCTATCAAGCGGCAGCATACGCCGACGCTTACAGGATATCGGCATTATTGAGGGCACTGAAATCGAGTGCCTGCACAGAAGCCCGGCGGGAGATCCTGTGGCTTACTTAATTCGTGGTGCAGTAATTGCTTTGCGGCGAGAAGATTCAAAGGCAATAATGGTATATTAAACAACTAGGGGCGTTGATTTTCAATGTCCCTTATTTTTGGAGTGATATGTATGGGGCTTACAGGATCATCAAGCGGCCTGCACGCTGTTGATAACGGATTGATTATAAAAAAGCAGAGCGACAAAGACAAAATCATCGCATTAGCCGGCAACCCCAATGTCGGAAAAAGCACTGTATTCAACGAGCTGACAGGCATGAATCAGCACACAGGTAATTGGCCCGGGAAAACGGTTGCAAATGCAGTCGGCACATGTATATTTAATAATACTACTTATCACCTGGTAGATATACCTGGAACTTATTCGCTAATGTCACATTCAGCAGAGGAAGAGGTCGCGCGGGACTTTATTTGCTTCGGCGGCGCTGATGCGGTTATTGTTGTTTGCGACGCCACCTGCCTTGAGCGAAACATGAATTTGGTTTTACAAACTGCCGAAATATGTGACAAGGTTATCGTTTGCATTAATTTAATGGACGAAGCAAAAAAGAAAAATATTACTATAGATTTAGACGGAATTTCCAAGGAGCTTGGACTGCCTGTAGTGGGCGTTACCGCACGGGACGGCAAGGGTCTGGACACACTGATGGCAACCGTTGAAAAAGCACTTAAAGCAGATACAAAGCCTACAAAAGTCAAATATATTCGTCCCATAGAAGATGCTTTGGAGAGTATAACACCTGTTGTTACAAAAGCTGTCTTGAAAAAAATCAACTCAAGATGGCTGTCATTAAAACTTTTAGAGGGTGATACTGCCCTAATAAATCTTGTAAACGATTGTTTGAATATAAATTTATTAGAAAATAGCAACATAAGTATTGCTTTAGAAAAAGCAAAGAAGAAATTATACGAAAACAACATAACGGACAGTATTTTAAAAGACCGAATAGTAGCTTGTCTTGTTCTTACAGCGGAAGGTGTTTGTGCGGATACGGTCGTTTATGACAAAAATAAATACAACTCGAAAGACAGAAAGTTGGATCAAATTCTTACAGGCAAGCTTACCGGTTACCCAATTATGTTAGCTCTTTTATCCGTAATTTTTTGGATAACGCTAACCGGTGCAAATTACCCTTCGGAGCTTCTAGCAACAGGATTATTTTGGATAGAAGACAGGCTTGTGGAGCTCTTTATTTTTATCGGTGCTCCGACGTTTTTATATGAAATGTTAGTTTTTGGTGTGTATCGTGTTTTGGCGTGGGTAGTTTCGGTTATGCTACCACCAATGGCAATTTTCTTTCCATTGTTTACATTGCTGGAGGACTCCGGCTATCTGCCTCGAGTGGCATTTAATCTTGATAAATATTTCAACAAATGCAACGCGTGCGGCAAGCAGTCGCTTACCATGTGGATGGTTGATATTCGAATGCAGAAAGAACAAAAAATCAGATTGTCGCAGTGGATATAAGAATATTAATACTTACTAATTATACATAGCCTCACCTTTTCGGGTGGGGCTAATTTGCTGAAAGGAGGGCACAGTTAAAAGAAAACATACCAGTAGAAAAAGCAGTAGGTTTTAATTTAGGCGTATAAAAACATTAAAAATGACAGAAGGTGATAAAATGTTTATGAAAAAACTTATAAATTCAATTATTAATAAAGTCGTTAAAATGATTACTCATACCGTATTGACAGTATGCAACTGTCGTGGCTCCGGGTTTGTAGATCAAGCTCTACTCATTTTGACCAGCGTCGTAAGTGTGCAACAAACGATTGAAGTCTTTGCGGGTCTATGATTGCTTCATGGGTGTTTTCATAATCAGCCAATCGTCCTGTGGATTTTTGGTCTGCCGCTTTTCTTTATATGATTCTTTTTTGGAACGGAAATTCACCGTATGCCCCATATATTCCGGTTTTTCCAAAATATTTGCAACTGTGGAACTTGCCCATCGGCAGGGGTGCTTGACCGCCATGTTTTGGCGCGTTCCTAAGCCTAACCTGCCGAGATAGACGCCCGGCGTTTCGATTCCGTCCGCTTCTAAAACTTTTGCAATCTGAAACGGGCCTTTTCCCTCAACACTCAACGCAAAAATGCGCCGGATAACTTCGGCGGCTATCGGGTCGATTATCCATTTGGTTTTATCGTTCGGGTCTTTCAAATACCCGTAAATACATCCATTGGTAGTGCGTTTACCGTTATTCCCTTTGTTCTGATAAGTTGCCTTCTGCTTTCGGCTTGCGTCCCTCACGTACCATTCCGACATGATATTGAGGAACGGGGCAAACTCGTTGTTCTCGCCGTTTTCGCTGTCAATATTATTGCTGATCACGATAAAACGAACGCCATGCTGACGGAAAAATATTTCGGTATAAAAACCGACTTGCAGATAATCCCTGCCTAATCTCGACATATTTTTGCAGATTATCGCGCCGACATTTCCGGCTTCGATTTCAGCGACCATTTCCTTAAAGCCTTTACGCTCAAAGGTCGTTCCGCTCACGCCGTCATCACAAAAATGCCGAAACTTCGCAAAGCCGTTCCGCTCGGCGTAATCCTCAAGGATTTTCTTATGCCAATGTTTCATTGACAGCGCCGGGCAGATCATCCAGATATTGGTCCAGCAGATAGCTTTTGTTCCCGAGCCTTACGCGGATGAGGCGCGCCAGTTCAAAAAACTCCTGCTGTGTGCGCCGAAGATATCCGACGTCGAGGTTGCCAACAATATCCCGGGTGTGTTCAAAAATGTTCATAAATACCAGCCTTTCGATTTGTTGTTCGAAAGCAATCAGTATCAAAAACGTGTGTAAAGGCAGGCGGAAAGTCCGCCTCGGCAATACCGTTGTCCCTTGCATACGCTTAAAAACTCGCTCTTGTACGGCACTCAAAATCATGATAAAATAATCAAGTCATAGTGCCGTATTTTGGTTGTGCAGGGTGCTAATTCACCTTTGCGCAGGACTGCTGTGGGCTCAATCACGGCAGTCCACTGTGACGTTTTTAATGAAGAAAACCATCGTCATGTTGTATTACAACTCTCGTTTTAAGATAAGTCAAGTTAAATCTTCTCCCTCTTTGAAAAAAGCAGGTGTGTCGTGTTTTATACTAATCTCAATTAAAAATGGAGATTAGATTTGCGAGGATAGTTTTTGTCCCGCAAGGCGGAGGAGGACAGCGGGCTGGCGCCCGCCGACGACGACAACGCGGCGGGACGAAAAATAGACCGTAAAGATATCTACGTTTTTATTTGAGATTAGTATTACACCACACCCGTAGGACAATAAGGGGAGGAACGAATCGTTCCTCCACTTATTGTCCTACGGTACTCCCTGTTTTTGGGTTAATCGTAGTTCTCTCACGAAATGGTAGCCGGTCTCAGATTTAAGGGAATGACATTTTCCATTAGATGAGGATATTATATCACACAAAACATGGGAGAAAGTTATCAAATTAAAATGCAAAAAGCAGTAAATCAAACCGATTTACTGCTAATATATCACATTGTTAGTGTAGGATTATTGTTTAATGTTTGCTCTATAAAGTCTTGTATATGTTGTTGCCCATTTAGAACAAAACTTATGATTGTGCTTCGATTTACGCTAATAGGAATATTATCCATGCAATTATTTAATAATTCTTCTGTGATTTCAGGAATATTCAAATTAATAAATAATTCACGAGCTTGTTCGTTTTCAATCAAAAAATCTAAAAAGAGTTGAATTAACTTATCATTTTTTCGAGCAATGTTTTGGGGATATCCACGTGAAATCAAAGATATATTGTTATCATAATTTGGGGCAAGAGAAGTGATTTCTCCCGTACTTGAATTGCGCAGTATTCCGTAGTTTTTTGTATGTCGATCCATATTCATACAAATAGTATCAAGATAAATCAGACGAAGGTATTCCGCCGCAATATCTACTGAAAAACTATAATAAAGATCAAAGTTCTTGTTATAATCTTCTTCATCGCCAATCAGTGATTCTGCCGGTTCGAAATTTACCAATGCATTATCTGTGGAATCCAAGGTGCGAACATAGCCGTCAGCATATTCATAAGTTGCCATATTAAAACCTAATGTGATACCGAGTTTATAAATAAATAATTCGGAAAAGATTTCATTATCATTGCCACTTTTGTACATCCACCACTTGCCGTTAATTAAACGCCAGCATTTTTCATAACTTCCGGTGTTGGTCAACTCTGGTGTTCGTGAAGGCTTTTGATTAAAACTGTCCGGATCGCCACGAAGAGCTAAGTTATCAAAAATATTTTCCTTAAAACGAACCTCTTCCCAAGTTAAAGATGAACCTTCTTCTTTGAACCAGAAATTGTCGATAATTGTTACAGCATTTACGGAAAGCACTGCACTGATATCGTCTTTTTGCTCAAGGCGTAAAGCTTTCTTTAGCAGACGGGAGTTGGCACGATGAGAATCAATAGCACGGCTTTCCAACCACTGAGAAATATCCTTGCAGCGTTTAAAAAATAATGGTGCGAGTTTATTATCCATGTTGGTTACAATGCTATTTGTAATAGTGGCGACCGGTATGTTCGCAGACATAATGGTCCCGTTTAGTTTTATCAAGATTCACACCTCCAAAAAATAGTTATTTTTGGTTAATGATAGTTTGTTTTGTTCATGCCTACTTATTATTTTTAGTATACCATTACAAAGTAATTTTATCAAGATGCGTAATATACAAACCTCTGAACTTTTAGTGTTGTAGAGTATTATGTTGTGCTGAGAAATGGGTTGATAATATGGCTCGAAGACCTGCAAGAGTCGGACTTGTCCGCAACATATTTGAGTCATACAAAGGCAAAATTCGCAAGCCGGGCTCAGGTTGTATCACCATGATAAATGATAATTTATATGAATGAAGATTTACGCCCAACAAATCCACACGGTAAACGCATCAGCCGAAAAGTTTATGCACAAACAAGGAAAGAATATGAAGATAAGTAGAACTGATTATACGTAACCGTCAAACCATACCCACCTATTAACCTCAATGCCTTTGTGCGATAATTTTAAGAAAATATCGTATGGAGGCATTTAATATGAGTAAAAATAATAGGACTCAAGCGGAATGGCAGATGTTAA
>JAQVYP010000123.1 GCA_029004655.1 Oscillospiraceae bacterium
TGCTACATTGCCAACAGGCATGACGGCAACAAAAAGAGTTCTTGCAATCAGTTCCCTGGATGATGCTATTACAAAAGGAATCACGGAAGCGTTGTTTCCTGCTGAATATTATCATATCTCTGACTTTTTTGCAGTAAATCCTGCTGCCAAATTGTACGTTGGAATCTTTGAATTAGGAGTGGCCAGTCACGACTTTGCCGAAGTTCTTAAAATGAGAGATGAATCCAATGGTGAGATCCTTCAATATGTGATTGTTCCAAATCTTCCGTTTGTGGCAACACAAGTTACGGCTTTGAATTTGCAACTTGCAAAATTGGAAGATGAAAAAGCTCCAGCAGTTGGTGTTATTTGTGCTGATATTTCAGCCATCACCGATTTGGCAACATTGCCTGACTTGCGAACAGCAGGAACGAGCAATCTAGTGAGCGTATGCATCGCTGCTGATTTATCGACCGAAGCTGCTGAAATCAAATATGGTGCAGCTGGACTTATCGCTGGTGCAATATCGATGGCTTCTGTTCATGAAAACATTGGTTGGGTTGCAAAATTCAATATGGCTTTAGGTGCTAAATTTGATGCTGTTGCATTGCAAAATTCGATTGCTGTTAAGTCCTTGACTAAGGCACAATTGGATGGTTTGGACGAAAAAGGATATATTTACTTAAAGAAGTATCCTGGTAACACAGGTTCTTTCTTCAACGATTCGTTCTCTGCAATCGTTCCTACCTCTGATTATGCTTACCTCGAAAACAATCGTACGATGGCAAAAGCTATGAGACGGATTTATCATTACCTTTTACCAACCTTTAATTCGCCACTAAAAATGGATGCAAGCACTGGCAAATTAGCCCCTGCAACATGTAGTTATTTTGAGGTTCTTGGCAGCAAGGGGCTTGAGGAACTGGAAAAAGCAGGAGAATTGTCTGGCTGGAAAGTTTCGGTTGATCCTAATCAAAATGTGTTGGCAACCAGTGAGGTTGTTATCGAAATGAAGCAAGTTCCACTTGGTGTCACTCGCATACTTAAAGTCAAAATTGGTTTCACCTCAAAAATATAAATTATGAACGGAATTAGATTTACACCGCTTATAAATGGCGTTGAGCCCTCTTGGGCTAGTCTCACTGTTGGAATCGCAGGTGTGGTTGTAACAGGCATCACTGGCATCGACTATGATGATGATCAGGTTGTTGAAAATGTTTACGGTGCTGGCCAGCAGCCGGTCGCACGTGGGTATGGTAATATCACCTGCAAAGGAGTTATTACGTTGCTTCGTAGCGAAGTTGAAGGTATCCGTGCCGCATCTGCAACAGGTCGTCTTCAAGATATTGCCCCCTTCGACATTGTTTGTTCATACGTCCCCGTTGGCGGTGGTCAAATTATTACTCACAAACTTCGTAATTGTCAGTTTAAAAAAGATTCTACATCTTTAAAACAAGGTGACACAAAAAACGAAACGGCGTTGGATTTGGAAATTTCACACATTGAATGGAACTAATTATGGAAAAAGAAGTATTGAATATTGGAAAAGCTACACCCGAGCAAATTGCAAGTTGGAAAGCATTGCACGGTGATATTTATCAAGTTAAAGTAGATAAATATTACGGGTATTTGAAAAAACCAGATCGCAAAGTGCTAAGCTATGCAACTAGTGTAGGTCAATCCGACCCAATGAAGTTTAACGAACTAGTTTTGCAAAATTGCTGGCTTGGCGGTGCAAATGAGTTGAAAGAAAAGGACGAATATTTCTTTGCTGTTGTAGCACAACTTAATGTGTTAATTGAAGTAAAGGAAGCAGAAATAAAAAAGCTCTAAGCAAAGCCTTTGAAAGAGCACCTGAAGATTGGTTGGGATTGATGGATATGTCACTAAAATACTATCTTAAAATCAATCCCGACCAGTTGACAGACGAAGAGTGGAGCGAAAACATAGCATTGCTCGCAAGATTACGGAGTTTAGAGTCTTTGAAATAAACTATTCTTTTTTTGCTAATTGAAGAATGATAATTAGCAAAACAAATATAGGTAGAAGTAGAATGGAGAATAGTCCGACGATAAATTTTTTGAAATCATCAAAAAAAACAAAAAGCAATGGTGAAAGAATCAAGAATATAATAAACGTGACCATGTCGAATATTTTTTAGCAAATATAAATAATAAAAATGGCAAAAGCAAGTTTTGTGGAATTTATTATCTCTGTAAGAGACAATGCAACATCAGTTACAACTAAGTTGAGCTCAACATTTGAGGCTGCAAGGAAGAATGCAGCACAATTCCAATCCGTAGCTAAGGGCTTGCCATTAACGATTAATGACATCAAGGCAGAAATGTCGGCTTTAGAATATAAAAAAGGCTTTGCTAAAACAAAGAATGAAATTGTTAAGATTAATACTTTATTGCATTCAACTAAAGGGCAGTTGCAAAAATTAGAGAATCTACCACCAAAGGGTTTTCTTAATCGCATGGATAGTTTGACAAGGTCTGTTACTGGGTTCTCTCTTAAAAATATTGGGTTTGCAATGTTCGCTCAACAGAGTATGCAGTTTATCAAGGGTTCTACTCAGCTTTTTGACACTCAAGCAAAAGCTGAAGCACAATTAAAAGCATCAATTCAATCAACAGGAAACGCAGCAGGTCGCTCTTTTGCAGAATTAACAGCTGCAGCATCTGCAATGCAAAATAAAACCATTTTTGGTGATGAGGAAATTCTTAGAGCTCAGTCTGTATTGCTAACATTCAAGCAGATTAGAGGAGCCGTATTTGACCAAGCCATGCCTGCCATTGCTGATTTGGCAACTAAGCTGGGTACTGACCTAAATTCTGCGGTGCTACAAGTGGGAAAGGCGTTGAATGATCCTGCAGAAGGGTTTGCGGCGTTAAAACGTTCGGGGATTCAGTTCTCTGATGAGCAGATTGATTCTGTTAAAAAATTAGTTGCTGCTGGTGATATTCAGTCCGCTCAATTTATAATGCTTAAAGAGTTGCAAGATCAGTTCGGAGGCTCGGCAGAAGCAGCTGCAAAAGCAGGTTTGGGACCAATGAAACAGTTGTCTAATTTATGGGGCGATTTTCGGGAAATAGTTGGTAAATTAACGCTTAATCTCGTGAATCATGTGGTACCTGTTTTTAAAAGCCTGGTTGGTTGGATGGTTAAAAATGAAGAAGCAATGAAGTCTATTGGTAAAATAGTTTTGATTGCAGGAGTAGCGTTTTTGTCTTATAAAGGAGTCCTATTGGCTTCTTCATTGGTTACAAAAGGATTGACAACCGCAACTTTGATTCATAGAGGGGTTGTGTTTTTAACAACCATTGCCACTCAGGGTTTGACAAAAGCAATGATCGTCCTGAATGGTGTTAGCAAAGCCAATGTGTTTGCTGCATTGGCAGGTGCGGCGATTGCAGCAGTTACCGCTTTCAAACTATTCAAGAAGGGAACAGAAGAATCCGCTGCTGCTGTCGAGCGAGCAAAAGAGATTGGTCAAGACTATTATTCAAAAGAAAAAATGAACTTGGATTTAATCTTTGAGAAATTAAAGCGCACAAATCCAATGTCAAAGGAGCGTAACAAGCTCGTTGATGAGCTCAAAGAAATGTATCCTGAGTTGAATAAACAGATATTAGATGAAGTTAGAAATACAAATGACTTGTCAGCGGCATACAGCACATTGATTAATAATATTCGGATAAAATCAAAAGTTCGAGCAAAAGAAGGTCTTCTTGATGAACTATATAAACAACAGGGGGATATAGAATTACAACTTCGTGGTATCTTTCAAAATGCACAGGATTGGTCTGAAAAACGCAATGAAGGATGGGAGCCTCAAGCACTCGGGACTCCGTTGACTTCGGAACAGCGAATTGACCAAGAGATTGATAAAATTAATAATCTTCGTGACAATTACAACATGCATTATGAGGACAACGGTTTATTAGCACAATATCTTGAAAACTTAAGACTTGTGGATAAGGTCGTTTCTGAAACGGCAAAAATTCAAATGGATTCTTTTGGCAGTGGTGGTTCTAGTGGTGCTGTTGGCGGTGGTTCTGGTGATTCTGCGGTCGCTTCAAAAGCTCTCGATAGCATCACGGGTGGTGGCAAATCCATGAAGCAAATCTATATAAACATTGACAATTTGGTTGGAGTAAACAACAATAATTTTACGGCTGATCAGGATCCTGGAGATGCAACTTCATTTATGGAAAAACTCACAAATACCTTGCAAATGATAGTTAATGATACTAATTATGCAACTAATTAATTATGAGTATATTTCGCTATTACATATCAGATAATGTGCTACGTAATTTATCGGTAAACACAGGTGACAAGTTTGCTAACAATTTGATTAATACGGCATATCAGGCTGCACAAACCACGGCGGTGGCTGTTGCCAAAAACGCCTGGTATAGTGTAGGGCTTTCTGCTTCTGAATTAGCAACCGACAATGAATCTTTGCTCTCAACGTCAGGGGCTAAATCTCCTTATATGTCGGGAGGAAACGATGCTGTTCGTAACAATATTATATTCAAAAGCAACGACGATTCGCTGATGATTCAGCTTGTTGACGTTAAAATAAACACAACCCAAAGTAATACTATTGTTCGCACGCCGCTCGCTGGTAGACGTGGAACTGTTAAGGAGTACATTCAGGCAACTGATTTTGCATTTGATGTTTCAGGCTCTATAATTAGCCCAGTAGCGAATGCTTTTCCATTAGATTATTTAAAATCGTTTATTAAGCTGTTTTCTACAGAACGTAATATTAATGTCGAAAATGTGCTAATGAATTCTTTTGGTGTGCAAAAGGTTGTGATGGATCGTTACACCATCGACCAGCAATCGACAAAATATGTGAACACCATCAATTTCAAATTAAGCCTTATTAGCGATGATGATATCGAATTGAATGTTACAGAGGGATTGGCTGAGTATTATAATTCAATTACAATAGTTATTCCTGGTGTAGGAACTAAAATTGATATGCCATGATGCGATTAAGCTGCAATATAACTTTTGTGTTCAAGAATGGTGCTCGCATCGTTCAAGTCCCCTTTTGCAACAACGTTGAAATAATAAGTTCAATTAATAATTTTACCGATACCGCTAAAATTACCTTGCCTCGCAAAATTACTGCCGATGGTGATTTGTTGCATAACAAAGTAAAAAAAGGCGACCGAGTTGTAATTCAGCTCGGATATGATGATAATTTAAAAACCGTTTTTACTGGTTATGTTACTAAAATTGAAAAAAAAACACCTGTTGTATATAACTGCGAAAATGAAGCCTATAAGCTCAAGCAAATTAAGTTGTCAAAGCAAACATTTCCAAAGCTCTCTATCCAAGATTTTTGCGAAAAATATGTAAAAGGGTATCAATTGGATATTGCCGATTTTTCGATGGGCGAAGTCCGCATTAATGAAGATGTAACCTTAGCATCTGTATTTGATTATTTTACAAATAATTATCCAGTTTAGTTCTTCTTCAGGGAGCAAATGTTTACTGGAATATTACC
>JAQVYP010000124.1 GCA_029004655.1 Oscillospiraceae bacterium
ACATATTTTGTTCCCAGCGCACTACCCAAGGGTCAAGAGTGTACTTCACAAACTCTAAGGACTGCTGCTCTATATTTGAAAAGCTACTTTTTTCAAGGTCAGCCAGCATATGTGGTGGTACTCTAAAAATACGGGCGATTTCATTAATCTGAAATTTTCGTGTTTCCAGAAACTGCGCTTGCTCAGGAGGTATACCTATTTGCTGATATTTCATGCCTTCTTCCAGCACTGCCACCCTGTGAGAGTTAGTTGATCCTTGATAGGCAGCGTTCCAGCTGTCTTTTACCTTTTGTGGGTCTTTGATTGTTCCAGGATGCTCCAGCACACCACCGGGTGCCGCTCCATTAGCGAAGAACTTTGCACCGTATTCTTCCGTAGCCATCGCCAACCCAATGGCGTTTTTAGCCATAGCAATCGGTGAATATCCCACTAATCCATCAAAACCCAAGCCGGGGATATGAAGCACATCGGATGGGTCGAGATAAACTAAGCTGTCTTTGCCAAGGGTGGGTGCGTCCTCTACACTTCGCTGGTACAAATAAAAAAGCCGTCCGTTTTTATCACGGTCGACTGTCATTTTATTTGGCATAAGAGGATAGAGAGCAATAACCTCACCACGTGCGTTCCTTATAATCTGTGCGTAAGCATTGCCCCATAATAAAAGATGACTCATCAACGTTTCTCGGAACGTGAAGGAAGTCATCTCAGGGTTTGGCTCATCGTGGAGCAATCTATATAAAGGATGTTTTAAATGTTTCTCTTTACCACCGCTATCGTTGTATTTATAGACATGAAGCGGAAGTCCGGCTAATGTTTCGGCCAATATTCTCACGCATGAGTAGACCGCCGTCATCTGCATTGCCGTATGTTCATTGACAGGTTTTCCGGCAGTCGTTCCTCCGAAAAAGAAACTATAACGGCTACCACTCAGACTATCCTTAGGTTTATCACGCGCCTTGAATATTCCTTGTAAGATTCCCATTGACATCACTCTCCTTCATTAAAAAATAAGCAGGCCACGTTCATCATAAACAGAAGAACCTGTACCACCACCACAGCGAATAGCACGGTCGAGTGCCATGATGGTTGCCACTGCACCATCAATCTTTTCTGTGGACTTTTCTTTGTCTGCCTTGATATTTCCGGCAGGATCTGTTCGGATAAAGATGTTATCCATCATCCAGCGAAGAATCGGATGCCCACCATGAGCAATCTTTTGTTCCAAGGTCAGTTTCATCAGTTCTTTGGTCGGTGGAGACATATCTTTAAAGCCTTGACCGAACGGAACAACCGTAAAGCCGAGGTTTTCAAGATTCTGCGTCATTTGCACAGCACCCCATCGGTCGAAGGCTATTTCTCTAATGTTATATTTTGTACCAAGTTCCTCAATAAAAGCTTCAATGAATCCGTAATGAACCACATTGCCTTCTGTTGTTTTAAGAAACCCTTGCTTTTCCCATACATCATAATTTACATGGTCACGCCGAACACGCAAATCGATGTTGTCCTCCGGTATCCAGAAGAACGGCATAACAGTGTATTTATCGTCCTCATCCAATGGCGGAAAGACCAGCACGAAAGCCGTAATATCCGTACTGCTCGATAGGTCAAGACCTCCGTAGCAGACTCGCCCACGCAGTGATTCCGGGTCAACACCAAATGCACAGTCATCCCATTTTTCCATAGGCATCCACCGCACTGCCTGTTTGACCCATTGATTGAGCCTAAGTTGTCGAAAACTGTTCTCTTCAGCAGGGTTCTGTCTTGCTGATTCAAAAGCTGCCTTGACTTTATCCATACTGACCGTTATTCCCAGCGAGGGGTTCGCTTTCTTCCACACCTTTGGATCAGTCCAGTCATCTTCTAAAGCAGCACCATATATAACAGGGTAGAAGGTAGGGTCATTTTTTCTGCCATCAATGATATCCAAAGCTTTCTGATGTACCTCCCAGCAGATACTGTTCTGGTTGTCCCCGGCAGTGGTTATAAGAAAATACAGTGGCTGCATTCTTGCATCACCACTGCCTTTTGTCATAACATCGAAGAGTTTTCTGTTCGGTTGGGTGTGTAGTTCGTCAAACACCACACCGTGGGTGTTGAAACCATGTTTGTTGCCGACATCGGCTGACAGCACTTGATAAATACTGCCTGTCGGTTGATAGATAAGTCGCTTTGTAGAGTCAA
The DNA here is from genome assembly GCA_029004655.1 of Oscillospiraceae bacterium. Taxonomy (GTDB): domain Bacteria; phylum Bacillota; class Clostridia; order Oscillospirales; family Acutalibacteraceae; genus STF2-152. The sequence goes on from JAQVYP010000124.1 coordinate 2,185, forward strand.
GGATTTTCACTCGTTTTGCTAAAGCAGGACACATCCGCACCATATCAGCTGCGACGTTAAAAACGATGGATGCCTGGTTGCGGTCGGCAGCACATCCGTAAACCTCGGCGCGTTCCTCGTTATCTCCGCAGGTGAGCAACAGGGCAACAGCCGCCGCAAGCTCACTTTTTCCCATCTTCTTCGGTATTTCCACATAAGCAGTATTGAACTGCCGATAGCCGTTCGGCTTCAAAATTCCGAACACATCGCGAATTATCCGCTCTTGCCAGTCAATTAGTTCAAATGGCTTTCCTGACCATGTACCTTTGGTATGGGAGAGTGCCTCTATAAAGGATACCGCATAATCAGCGGTGGATTTATCGTAGACCGAATCAGCTGCTTTAAATAGCGTTGGTGTGTATTTCTTGAGTTTTCGTATATCCGCCGCCTCCTTTTGCACATAAAAATAGACCTGCATCATGCAAGCCTTCAAATCTATCTGTACGAGAAACAGAGCCATTTTTGGCACTGTTCTCTTGTTAGTGTTTAGTTAATTATTTCTCCTCACCGGTCAGAATGAATCGGGAATAGGCACCAATGTTATCAGAAAGGTAAACAAGCAGCTCGTCATACCCTTCTCGCAGAGCGATTTCCTGCACCTTCCGCACATCAAACATATTCGTTTCGCCTGTGTCACGGATGGCAAGTATTTGTTCCTTTATCTTCTTATCCATTTTCAACCTCTTTAGAATCCTCCCTTCGGCACAAATCCTCTCCGTAAACCACATTTAAAGAAGAACCATTCTCCCAGCGAACCATGATACTACCCGTATCATCTACTCCGATGACAAAGCCTTTTGTTCCAATAGGAGGTGCTTGAACATCGTCCATGCGAACAAGTTCTACTCGGCACCCCACCGGATATTGTTTGCGGATGCGTTCCACAGTTTCTCTTGAAGGAAAGTTATTCATCAGTCATTACCTCCTCAGTTCTAGTCGGAGCACCATTTTTAAAGGCACTGTTGCCAGATAGGTTCTTCAGCAGAATTTTGCGCTCTGCTTTGTATTCTGAGCCTACGAAACCGAGTCGGACGAGGAAACAGCGAAAAGCGTACTTTTCATTTTCTACTTGCTTTTCGGTAGCATTGACTCTCTGTTGAGTTTTTGCCGTCTCACATAGTGCAGTCACAAAATGGGTGTAGGCTTTGACCTCATCCGAAGTAAGTTCTCCTTGAAACCAAGGGAAACTGATAGTTTCTTCAGTTGTTATTATAGGAATGTAATCAGTACCGAGAGCCTTTTTTATTAGAGACGATTTGCTTTCTACCAATCGTTTGAGGTTTTCAAGAGCCGCATCGGTAAAAGCCGAACTTGGCAAATCGATGGTCAAGCGGTTAGTTTCGACCTCGTCAATTTGCTCAGGTTCCTCATATTCTGGTGGCTCCTCGTAATCGCTGTAAAGGCTCACTCTGCCGCCAAGAGCCGCTTCGTAAGGAATTTGAACATCCTCCGGTACAGGCTCTCCTTCTGGAAGTGGAGTATCATATTCTTCTGTAATCGCTTTGAAGTCATGCAGTCCTTGCAGGTCAGCAACCAAGCCAGGATTGTCCTCACCCTCGAGAATCCCGTTCTTGTCGATGTGGTAACCGCCTACCTCATAAGCAAAGGTGGGTGCTCCGAGGTATTTTGTAGAGGTGTTAAGTTCCTGGCTGATTGCTGCCACCAGCAATTTTCTTTTTGGACCGGCAACATTGTAATTAATCTTCATTTTTCATACCGCCTTTCATTTTTCGGTACTACATATATCACTCTAAACGCTGTAAATAGCAAGTTGTTTTGAGCATTTATGTAGAGAATAATGTTTTTTTATTCGGCGGTATCTTGTCTGGAAAACACAATGCCTGATAAAACAAAATATACACATGGAAGTGCCACTCCGTTGCCCCACATCTTATACTCCGCAGAATCGGAATGAGGGTCTTTAAGCCACTTCGATATCTGCTTCAATGTCTTTGCTTTAGATGAGTTACCTGCAACCTTACGATGAGTTTCAAATATGTTATACCAAGTGCGTAAGTCATCCATTGTTGGATTTTCTGTTTCCAGATTACTGCACCACCAATCCGGAAAACCTTGAAGCCTTGCACATTCGGTGGGTGTTAATCTTCTGACCGTGTATAGGGTTCCGTCTGTATTATTTATAAGGGGAGGGTCTTTATAATCAGTAGCAACCAGCGTATTTGCAAGCTCTTCTTCAGCGGTAGTAAAAAATGATGCCTTGCTGGAACTGAAAGTCGGATGAGCAACCGCTCCCGGACCCCTTGCAACTATTGTAGGCTCTACTTCTTTTTCCACAGCAAAGTTATATTTCGCATTCTTACCCTGGTTAAAAGCAGCACGATCAATGCCGTAAGCTACTGCATGATGGTCAACGGTATTTAAAGTAAAGCTAATATCTTCATTTACGCCATCACCCTGCGGACCGTTCTTATCTTTTCTGCCTATCATGGAGCCTTGAAGGGCATAGCTTTCTACAACAGCAATACCACCTTGATTGCAGGAAGGGTTTCCTCCATTTCCATCAATGGTGCGTGAAGTATCTGCCTCATATACACCGCTATGAGGATTGGATGATTTCATAGCATTGCTGTCTTTAGAACAGATACCATAGGCTTTCGGAGCAAATAACGTCTGGTCATTATTGCAGGATAGCGTTGCCGATTTATTATTTTGGATAAGGGCTCCTTTACCGCCACCCTCACAGCCACAGCGGATTTTGAGAGTTTTCGGTGTGTCACCGACTACAAAAGGTTGATTATTACCGCCTGTTCCATAAGTGGCTGATATTGTCGGTGCAACATCAATCGGTCCCGTAAAACGAGTATCTCTTCCATGATTATCAAAAACAGCTGCATCCATAACACAAGGTGGATGATGTGCCTCTGCTCGAAGTGTACAAGTGACATCTTCTGTGATGTCCATACGATTGCCACCCTGGTCATTTAGTACCACGCCGTTTCTGCCGGTACTCATTCCACAATTGACACCGAGGGTCGAAGAAACATCCCCCGTCAGTTGCCCGTTGTAGCCATCAAAGCCTGATGCTCCAATGCCGACTTCAGTACCTCCGGCAGTTCCTTGCCACGAGCGGAAGCTCTCCTTAGAATACCCAGACAAGCCTTCTGGCTTAAATAGTATTTCTCCGGCACTCCCACCTGCAAAATCTGCGACAAGGAAGATGCGTTTTCTTCGTTGGGGAACTCCCCAGTATTGAGCGTCAAGCACTCGCCAGGCAATGGAGAAATTATCTCCC
>JAQVYP010000125.1 GCA_029004655.1 Oscillospiraceae bacterium
AATTCACATATTAATGAGCTTGCGGGTTTTGCTAATATTGACGGGCTTACTGGTGCATATAATCATCGCTTCTTTTATCAATCACTGAAAAAACTCTGTAATGATAGCGAGAATACAGACTTTCCTCTTTCCTTAATAATAATGGATATGGATTATTTTAAAATTTATAATGATATGTATGGGCATCAACAAGGTGATGTAGCACTTAAGGAACTTGCGAATATATTAAGAGAATTTTTGCCTTCCGATGCTATAATCAGTCGCTATGGTGGTGATGAATTTACAGTTATTTTAAACAACACCGATATAGATAAAGCACGAGAAATTGCAAATAATTTACGCAAATTTGTATGCGAACACAGCTTTTTTGGCGAGGAGCATTTGCCGGGCGAAGCGTTTACTGTTTCAATGGGTGTTTCGCAGTTTAGATATAACAAAGATACCTGCACCTCTTTTGTGAAGAGAGCAGATTTAGCATTATATAGAGCTAAGTATCTTCGCAGAAACAGTGTGCAAGTTTATACTTCTATTTTTGAAGAGTTTAATAATATTGATGAAGACAGCAACAAAATGAAGGAAACGCTAAAATCGCTAAAATCACTCATTACTGTAATTAATTCAAGAGATAGCTATACTTTCAGCCATACAGACAGAGTTGTGATGTTGTGCATGGAAGTGGCAGATTATATGGAGCTTTCTAAGAAAGACAAAAAGCGACTTTGCTATGCCGCATATTTGCATGATTTAGGGAAAATTAATATTCCTAAGGAAGTTTTGATTAGCGAAGAAAAGCTGACACCATCAGAGTGGGAGGAGCTTAAACGCCACCCGGCAGAAAGTGCGGATATTATCAGCAGGGTTGATGGTTTAGAGGATATTGTGCCTATTGTGCTTCAGCATCACGAAAGGTATGACGGTAAAGGTTATCCGAATAATGTTAAGGGTGAAGAAATTAATTATTTGGCACGAATATTAACATTAGCCGACAGCTTTGATGCTATGACCAACACCAGACCATATCAGCCAACCAAAAACTATGCTCAGGCATTTAAGGAAATTGAGGCTTGTAGCGGCACACAGTTTGACCCCCAGTTGTCCCGTATATTTATTGAAGCTGTTAAGACAAAATACGACGCAAATTTATTGTCTATACGATAAATAATAATCGAGAAATATTAGCCGGCAAATAATCTTGCTTTAGATTATCACCGAATTTAATAAAAAACCTGCGGGCTATCATGTTAAAGGCATGATACCCGCATTTTTTTATAGGTTACATAACATAAAATAACTTGTATTTCGTCATAGAAACGGATATAATTTGAATATATTAATACTAATTCCAAATAAAAATCAACCAATCTTCGCGGTCTTTTGTTTGCGAGACTGCGTTGTCGTTCTCGGCGGGCGATAGCCCGCCTTCGTCCTCCGCCTTGTCTCACAAACAAAATCCTCGCAAATCTTGGTCACTTTTTAATTGGAATTAGTATAAGATTTATTATGGGGTAGTAATGCATTCTAAAGATTATATATAATTAATTGGTATAATAAATTTATTAAGACAGAAAGCGAGGAAAATAATTTGTCAAATGTTATTATTATCGGAAACGGCCCGGCAGGAATTTCTGCCGCTTTGTATACATCCCGTGCGGGACAGAACACAACTATTATCGGAAAAGATGAGGGCTCTTTAAAGAGGGCAGAGAAAATAGAGAATTACTATGGGTTTGCTGAACCGATTACCGGCAGTTCTTTGGTTTCTCAAGGAATTTTGCAGGCAAAAAGAATTGGTGTAAAATTTGTGTCCGATGAAGTTGTTGGCATTTCGTACAACGGAAAACTGGTTGTTCAGACAAAGGACAATGAATTTACTGCAGATAGTGTGATTATTGCAACAGGTTCCTCTCGAACAACTCCTAAAATCAAAGGATTAAAAGAGTTTGAGGGACATGGCGTAAGCTATTGCGCAGTTTGTGACGCTTTCTTTTACAAAGGCAAGGATATTGCTGTGCTGGGTAACGGAGAATATGCTGTTCATGAGGCGGCGGAGTTGATTGCTACCTCGAAATCGGTAACATTATTAACTAATGGAATGGAGTTAAATGCCGAGGTTCCAGAAGGAATTGCGGTAAACACTAAGGAAATTGAATCCTTTGGTGGTGACGGTGTAATAAGCGAAGTAAAATTTAAGGACGGAACTTCACTAGCCATTTCAGGCGTTTTTGTGGCAATCGGGGTGGCAGGGAGTACCGATCTTGCAAAGAAAATCGGTGCCGAAACAGACGGCAAAAAAATTGTGGTAGATGAAAATATGGCAACTACTGTACCTGGCCTGTTTGCCGCCGGTGATTGCACCGGAGGTATGCTACAAGTCGCCAAGGCGGTTTACGAAGGAGCAAAAGCGGGAACAGAAGCAATTAAATATATTAGAAATATCGGAGATAATTAATAATTGACAACGAATTTTTCAGACTTTTTGCAAATAACGAAAAAAATGAAAAGAATTTGAAGGATATAATACTAATTCCAAATAAAAATCAACCAATCTTCGCGGTCTTTTGTTTGCGAGACTGCGTTGTCGTTCTCGGCGGGCGATAGCCCGCCTTCGTCCTCCGCCTTGTCTCACAAACAAAATCCTCGCAAATCTTGGTCACTTTTTAATTGGAATTAGTATGACACTTGTTATGAAAACAAGCCGCTGTCCGCAAAACCATTCATGTCCCGCAATTTGGTCTTGTCTTGTAGGGGCGCTAAAGCAAAATGGTTTTGATGCGCCTACCGTAGAAAAGGACACCTGCATAAAACGTGGAAAGTGCGTGAAAGTTTGCCCAATGCGCGCACTGGTATTGGAATAAAAAATAACTTAAGGAAATCAGTAAATGAATTATCTTATTTCATTTTTAGAAGGAATTATCACATTTATTTCTCCCTGTCTGCTGCCTATGCTTCCTGTATATATATCATATTTTACGGGGCAAAACAACGGGGGCAAAACGAAAACAACTGTCACAAATGCCATTGGATTTGTTTTAGGCTTCACTATTGTTTTTGTGACGCTTGGAGCATTTGCCGGTGCGGTTGGCGGATTTTTAAAGGAATACAGCACGGCTGTGAATATTATATCCGGCATAATTGTTATTATTTTTGGACTTAATTTTATGCAGGTCATAAAAGTGCCGTTTATTAATGCTAACCGAACTTTAAAATTAAAAGTCGGAAATGCGGGATTTATGTCTTCAGTTTTATTTGGCATTATATTCTCAATTGGGTGGACGCCATGTGTTGGGGCATTTTTAGGTTCTGCTTTAATGCTTGCCGCCTCTAACGGAGAAAGTACGGAGGGCATTCTGATGCTTTTATGTTATTCTGTTGGACTTGGGGTTCCTTTTATTGCAAGCGCAATTTTAATTAACAGATTAAAAACAACATTTGATTTTATTAAGAGAAATTACCGGATAATCAATCTTGTTTCGGGCGGATTGCTTGTTGTTGTCGGTTTATTAATGGCAACGGGACTGATGGGATATTTTCTGTCGCTACTATCATTTTGAGGTGGATTTATGGATATTAAAAGAAAAACCGTTTTAAGTATTATTGCTTTTGCGGCATTTTTAGGCTTAGTATATTTTGCATATACATCTTTGTTGACTGAATATAGGCCGGAGCAGGAAGTGCAGTCTTCAATGAGCACCTCATCAAGTGAGGCTAAAAAAAATCCGGCGAAAGATTTTACTGTATATGATGCGCAAGGCAATGCAGTTAAATTATCAGATTTTAAAGGAAAGCCTATTGTGCTGAATTTTTGGGCATCATGGTGTACTCCGTGTAAAAGCGAAATGCCACATTTCAACGACGTATATGCAGATGTAAAAGATGAAGTTCAGTTTATGATGGTGGATTTAACCGATGGTCAGAGAGAAACGCAGGCAAAGGCTCAAAGCTATGTTAAGAATCAGGGGTACGATTTTCCAGTCTTCTTTGATTTAAAACAGAATGCAGCAATGGTTTATGCAATTTCTTCTATTCCATCTACTATTTTTATTGATTCTGATGGTAACATTGTCGAGTCATATGTGGGTCCAGTTGATAAAAAAACATTAATAAAAGCAATTGATTTGATTAAAAAATAAAATGCTGATCTGATAAAAACTATAATAAAATAACAATAGCTGACAGAACGATTTGGTCTGTCAGCTATTGTTATTTAAATAGATGTATAATATAATTGTAGTATAGTATAACATTTGAGAAGGGTGGTAACATAGTGACGGAAAATACTGACAAGGGTTTTATTTGTGAGACTCTGACGTTTTGGGATAAATTAACCGAGCAAGAGCAGTCACTTATTTTAAACAATGTAACTTCTGCTAGTTATAAGCGTGGCGGGAACATTCATAGTTATGACAACGATTGCGTTGGTGTTCTGCTAATTAAAAGCGGAGAACTAAGAGCGTACATTCTATCTGAAGATGGTCGTGAAATCACTCTTTATCGGCTTGAAAAGGGTGAAATTTGCATATTGTCAGCTTCGTGTGTCTTGAAAAACATTACATTTGATGTGCACATTGATGCCGAGCAAGACAGCGAAGTGCTGATAATTAATTCTGGCATTTTTGAACTGGTTTGCAATCAAAATATTTATGCAGAAAACTTTTCTAACAAAATAACTGTTCAGCGTTTTTCTGAGGTAATGTATGTTATGCAACAGATTCTTTTTTCCAGCTTTGACAAACGTCTGGCTGTGTTTTTGATTGATGAAATATCAAAAAGCGGTTCCGATACTATATCTCTGACGCACGAGCAAATTGCAAATTATGTCGGCTCTGCGCGCGAGGTTGTTTCGAGAATGCTTAAATATTTTGAAAACATGGGCCTTGTTGCACTGTCTCGTGGAAAAGTAACAATTATTGATAAAAAAAGATTGCGCGATTTTACATAAAAACAGGGTGGACACTAATATCCACCCCATTTTTTCTATTTATTAAACTTTTAGCATATCAAGAATAGCTGCTTTTTGTTTTGCGCCAACAGAGGTCTTTATTACTTCTCCCTTATTGACAACAACGAGAGTAGGAATGCTCATAACCTTAAATTCGGCAGCAAGTTCAGGCTGTTCATCAACGTTTATTTTTCCAACCTTTGCGTCGGTGACTTCATCTGCAATTTCGTCAACCACAGGCGATACCATTCTGCAAGGTCCGCACCATGATGCCCAGAAATCAAGCAAAACAGGTTTATCGGACTTTATTACCTCATTTTCAAAGTTATCTTTTGTTATTGTAAGTATACTCATTTTTATAATCTCCTTTTTATGAATATTAAAATATATTTATTGCTATATCCTTATTATAACCAAATTATAATAAACGTCAGTAACTTAATCACACAATAAAATAATA
>JAQVYP010000126.1 GCA_029004655.1 Oscillospiraceae bacterium
ACCTATTCAACTTGAACCGTGGTGATTTTTGGGCTTACTTATAGTTACTTCTTGATAATTTTATTTAATACTAATTCCAAATAAAAATCAACCAATCTTCGCGGTCTTTTGTTTGCGAGACTGCGTTGTCGTTCTCGGCGGGCGATAGCCCGCCTTCGTCCTCCGCCTTGTCTCACAAACAAAATCCTCGCAAATCTTGGTCACTTTTTAATTGGAATTAGTATAAATGCTTTACAAATTCAAACCACATAACTAATATATGATTCAGCATAATTACAAATTTATCTATCTTGAAATGAAAAGATTTTCGGCAGGAGCAAGTCCCTGCCCTACGATGAGATTCAAAAAGACGGTTGTGGTAATTCCACAACCGTCTTTTAAATGATGTTTTATTGTGCCGTATATGGGATATCCTGCATAATTGCTCTGAATTCTTCGCCGTCAATCTTTTCTCTATCAAATAGCACTTTGGCAACTGCATGGACCTTATTAAGAGCTTCAGTTAAAATCTTCTTACAAATATCGTACTGTGTCATGATGATAGTCTTAACTTCTTCATCAATCAAAGCAGCAATTTCTTCGGAATAGTTAGGTGTGGATGAGAAGTCACGTCCCAAGAACACTTCATTATTACCTGTTCCAAATACAACAAGACCGATTTTTTCGCTCATACCATACTTAGTTACCATCTTATGAGCTAATTCTGTAGCCCTCTCGATATCATTTGAAGCACCTGTGCAGACGTCTTCCTGTGTCAACTCTTCTGCTGCACGTCCGCCAAGCAAAGAACAAATATCTTCAAGCATCGCATGCTTAGAAACGTGTCCTTTATCTTCGGTAGGAAGATACATTGTGTATCCTGCTGCCATACCGCGAGGAATGATTGAAATTTGGTGCACAGGATCCTGTGTCGCCAAATGATATGATACAACAGCATGACCGGCTTCATGGTAAGAAGTAATAAGCTTATCTTTATCAGTAAGAACATGAGATTTCTTTTCTGTTCCCATAACCACCTTAATTGTTGCCTCTTCAACATTTTGCTGTGTTATAGCTTTTAATCCATTACGAGCAGCAAGTAAAGCCGATTCGTTAAGAAGATTTTCCAAATCTGCGCCGGTAAATCCGACAGTTGACTGAGCAATTGTTTTAAGACTTACGTCGGGCGCCAATGGCTTACCACGAGCATGAACCTTCAGAATCTCTTCGCGTCCCTTGACATCAGGATAATTAACAGTAACTTGACGGTCGAAACGGCCTGGACGAAGCAAGGCTTTGTCAAGGATATCAGGACGGTTAGTTGCGGCAATTATAATAACGCCCTCGTTAGCACCGAATCCGTCCATTTCAACCAGCAACTGGTTGAGTGTCTGCTCACGCTCATCATGTCCGCCACCAAGTCCTGCGCCACGTTGACGTCCAACGGCATCTATTTCATCAATAAAGATAATAGCAGGAGCATTTTTCTTTGCCTGTTCGAACAAATCTCGAACGCGTGATGCACCGACACCGACAAACATTTCAACAAAATCGGAGCCCGAAATAGAGAAGAAAGGCACACCTGCTTCACCGGCAACTGCACGAGCAAGCAATGTTTTACCTGTTCCGGGAGGTCCGACAAGCAGCACACCCTTAGGGATTCTGGCTCCCAGCTCATTGAAGCGTTTAGGACTTTTAAGGAAATCTACAATTTCTTTGAGTTCTTCCTTTTCCTCGTCTGCTCCGGCAACATCAGCAAATGTTGTTTTGCGCTTATCGTCCATTGCATTCTTGACCTTAGCCTTGCCAAAGCTCATGGTCTTGTCTCCGCCCATAGACGTATTCATCTTTTTCATGATGAAAATCCAGACTAATATTAGCAACGCAAACATAATAAGCGTCGGTAAAAGACTTACGAGCCATGATGCCTCATTACCAGCTTTATAATCCTGCATAATTATCAAGCCAGGATTATCCTTGTTTGTCAAATTATTTTCCAAAATGAAATCATTTACATCATTATAAAAAATATCAGCATCTGCAACATTATAACGATATTTCAGACCATCATCACGTTTTGTGTAAACAAGTTCACCGCTGTACAAGTTCAGTTCAAACTCAGATATTTGATTATCATAAACCATCTGCACCACTTCATAGTACTTGGTTTCTGTTTTAGTTTGAGTGCCAAACAAGACTGCCATTATTGTGAGAATAAGTATCGCTGGGATTCCAATGTACAAAAGCACATTCCTTAGATTTTTATTCACGGTATTGCTCCTCCCGCATATGCTGAGTTTTATGCGTAAATTTCACGCTTCAAGACACCCAGATATGGTAAATTTCTATATTTCTCATCATAGTCAAGACCGTATCCGATGACGAACTCATCAGGGACAGTCGTTCCTATGTAGTCGGCAATTATATCTTTGGCTATTCGCCGTTCAGGTTTATCGAGGAATGTGCAGATTTTTATGCTTCTTGGCCCTCGACCTTTTAACATGTTTTTAATATACGAAAGAGTTACGCCTGAATCCAGAATGTCCTCGACAATCAAAAGATCGTATCCCGCCAAGTCCAAATCCAAATCCTTGATTATTTTAACACGCCCGCTGGTTTTCGTTCCGTCTCCATAAGACGAAACCGCCATAAAGTCTATGCGACACTGCAAATCAATAGACCGCATAAGATCTGCCATAAAAACGATTGAGCCCTTTAAAACACTTACCAGCAAAAGATTTTTACCCTTATAATCCTCTGTGATCCTTTTTCCCAAATCCTTAATTATATCAGAAATTTCATCTTCACTCAGCAAAACTTTCTCAACATCATTACTAAGGTTAACCATCATTTTATCCTCCACAACAAATTAAATGTGCTCTATAACCAAAACATTGTTTGTTTTAATGCTAACCGCCGCACGTTTGTCAGCACCGAAACCTTCAACCCACAACACACCAATATCATCTGCCAATACAGGAACCGAATTTCTCATATCAACATCAATTTTAGCTTCGTTGAACAGCTTTTTCAGTGATTTAGTTACATTCCTTTGCCTAATTGACAGCTTATCCCCTACTTTTTTGCTCCTTATGATGGTATTTCCGCATATTGTATCATAATCTATAGCATATTGTAATAACAAACTGTTAATTTTTGATTTTTTTATAAAATTTTCATAACTAATTAAATTAAATCGCAAAAATGTACAATTTTCGGATTCAAAATAAAACTCTTGAGTAGGTTCTTTCTGTTCAGCTTTTGAAATGGACAAAAGTCTGTCTAGAATTTTTGCAGTCATGCCCTTTTGAACTCCCACGGTTCCACATTGTTTTTTGCACAAATCCATAATTTGATTAATATGAAATCGCTGAGCGGATAACCCAACAACATTTTCATAATACTTCATGATTACTCTTGAGCAAATACTTTTGTGAAGGGAATTCAACACATCAACTTTCAATGCATTGCCGTGTAATGCATCATTATATGCTTTTTCGGCACAGCATTCTAAAAAACATTCATCATCCCGAAGTCCATCCGACATTGCCGCGAAGCACAAATCCGCTCCCGGATTTATTTTGCGCAAAGCGGGTACAACAATGTGACGAATCTTGTTTCGCGAATATTTTATGTCGCTATTGGTTGAATCAATGCAATATTCTATACCGTTTTCCGTGCAATATTGTTCAACCATACTGCGAGTGCAAAATATTAGTGGTCGAATATAACTATCTCGTACGGCAGGTATTCCGCACAAACCTTTGAGGCCTGTGCCCCTTGTGGCATTGAAAATTACGGTTTCCATAGAATCACTTGCTGTATGAGCGGTTGCTGTTACTCCTTTTGACACTCTCTCGAAAAAATCGTAACGAGCATTTCTTGCGGCAAGTTCAATGCTTTCGCCCGACTGCTCTGACGCAACAATAATATTAGCATGCTCAACAATCAGCGGAACTCCAATTTTTTCACATGTTTTTCTAACTAAATTTTCATCAGAATCAGATTCTGCACCCCTTAGCATATGATTAAGGTGTGCAGCTTGTAGATTATATCCATAACATTCTTTTAAATTGTTAAGGATGTATAATAAAGCCATTGAATCTGCTCCGCCGGAGAGTGCTACCGTAACATTTGGGGTGCCAAATAGCATATCAAATTTTTCAATGGCTCTAACGACACTATTAATCATTAATGAAACACATCCTGAGAAGTAAACCTTGTAAACTGACCATCCCAATAAAGCTCGACTGTCCTTGTTTCACCATGGCGGTTTTTAGCAACAATACATTCAGCCTTGTGCTCATCGGATTGCTCGGTCGGATCAGTTTTCTCCGTATCATAATATTTTTCTCTGTAAAGGAACATTACAATATCAGCATCTTGCTCGATAGATCCGGATTCACGTAAATCCGACAAAGCAGGCCTATGCGATTTGCCTTTTACTTCGGTTCCACGAGACAACTGTGCGCAAGCGATAACCGGTACTCTTAAATCTTTAGCCATAACTTTAAGACTGCGGGTTATATCCGAAACTTCCTGCACACGGTTTTCCTTTTTGGAAGCCGATTGCATTAATCCCAAATAGTCGATGATTACCAAATCAACTTTTTTCATACGGCGAAGTTTTGCCTTCATCTCCGGTACTGTTATTCCTGATGTTTCATCAAAATAAATATTTGACTTAGACAACTGTTCACCGGCTTGTGCCAGTCTTGTCCATTCATCGGTGGATAGTTCGCCAGTGCGCAACTTTTCACTCTTGATGCTTGCGTCACCCGACAGCATTCTCTGTGCCAACTGGTCACGTGTCATTTCAAGTGAGAAAAATGCGACCGTTTTACCGGAATTAACAGCAACGTTTCGTGCAATATTCAGCGCAAAGGACGTTTTTCCCATGCCAGGACGGGCGCCCAAAATTATTAAATCCGACTTGTTTAAGCCGGTAATAACCTTATCCAAATCTGATATTCCTGTTGGAATCCCAATGTAATCGCCTTTTGTTTCCGGATTACTTATTTTGGTCAGGCGATCATAGGTTTCGTTTTGAATAACGTCAGCTATGTGTTTTAGACCGGATGTATCCCTGCCCTGACGAATTTCATATATTTTTTGCTCCGCGGAATCCAGCAACAAATTAGCATTTGTCACCCCTTCACTCGCAAGTTCAATAATATCACGCGACGCCAAAATCAGCGAGCGAACATAATATCTCTCGCGAACTATATCTGCGTATGTGGCAATATTAGCAGAAGAAGGAACACATTGAGCCAATGTTGTAAGATAAGATTTTCCACCCGCATCATCATATATTCCATCGGACTTAAGCTTTTCAAGCACTGTAACAAAATCTATAACCTGACTTTGTGTGCTCATTGAGGTTAAAACCTCGAATATTT
>JAQVYP010000127.1 GCA_029004655.1 Oscillospiraceae bacterium
GCAACTAGATATCCTCTACCGGAGCGCCGCATAGGTTCTGCTCGCCTCCGGCTCCCAGAACCTATGCGTTTATTGTAAATCTTCATCTTTTTCACAAACTAGTTCAACTTGCTATTGCAATTTACGAAAACATAAAATTGCTTTATGATGATAATGCATCTGAATCAATTGATTTTTACGATTCAACATACCAAATCCAAATGTTTGAAAAATCCACCGACTACTATATAATTATCAAACTGTGAGTAAACTTAATTATACCTAAATCGCTTTTAAATGTCAAGAATAATATAGCTGTTTAAGTCTCAATTGCTTATATTAATTTGTCGCTAAATTTATATTACTTTTATTATTCGCAAATTATATTGCCAAATTTAACTTATTGTATGTTAACTCGATCTAAACAATTTTAGTCATTTATGGGTCACTTTATATTAGCTCAACTTTATTTTACAATCAGCCAATTTTTATTATTAATATCAATAAAAAATTTATAAAAAACATCTTGACATCACATGTTTAGCTTTACATAATAATTTTGACGTACGCGGGTATACCGCGTGTAATCCACGATTTACACAGGGTTATGCACTGTTTTTTTTAATTAAAAGCGTTAATTCAAGTCAAAAGTCAAAAAAATGTTGACAGCTCTGTGGATAACGTGCATAACTTATCGAGTTTGCTTAATTGACATAACGCATTTTTATGGTAATAATTGTAATAAAAAATACTAGTTGTATTTACACTTTTATCATATAAAATTCATTTTAAAATGACAAATATTTCAAGTAAAAAGACACCTTCAATCAAGCTGATTGAAGGTGTCTAATAATGGTGACCCGGACGAGAATCGAACTCGTGATACCGCCGTGAAAGGGCGGTGTCTTAACCGCTTGACCACCGGGCCGTCTATTGGTAGCGGTAATTGGATTTGAACCAACGACACTTCGGGTATGAACCGAATGCTCTAGCCATCTGAGCTATACCGCCATATGTGACTAAGCCATTATAATACAAAGCGCCTTTGTTGTCAAGACATTTTACTACAATTTTTATAAAAGCATACTGCTTCAAAACATTTTCCGCGATCGTGATTTCCGCTAAATGTGGCATTGTTTTCCAAACCATTTACACCAACAGTTATTGTTTCTCCGAGTAATGCTTCTGATTGGAAATTAATACTAAAACCCTTTATAATTTTGTCGTCCATCCCACCGGGCATATAATCACACATGAAATTTGCATATACACAATTGTTCAAATGACTGTTATAATCTGTATCAGAATACATAACGGTGCGCTCAGCTGTAAAATCAAAACTATCCGCCGTTGATAATTTTTTCGGTATCGGACATTCTGTTTTAATGTCCTCATTAAACACGAAAGAACTAAAAGCGTCGATATTTTGTGGCTTGACCAATTTGTGTGCCTTTGCATCAACAGTTGCAATAGCTGCCATTGAATCGATCAAAAGCTCTCCGCTTTGTGTTTCAAACCTGTAACAACGATAATATTGAATACCTTTAAGTCCTTTGCACCAGGTTATCATATGAATTTTTTCACCTATTTTCGGACGACGATATATAACGGAATTAATACGCGTAAATACAAAGATTAATCCTAATTCGCTAAACATTTTTTCATAATCCATATTAATTTCTGTCAATTGAAGCTCGCCAATTTCTTGCTGGAACTTCAAAATGCTTGAAAGGCTGATTTGTCGAGTTTGATCTGAATCACAACATTTAACTTCAGTATCCCAAACATAAAAGGAACCATTTTTATTCAAACACATTTATTACAACTCCGTTTTATCTGCTCAATGTAGCAGGAAGGGTGATGTGCCTTCCTGCATGAAGCTTTGAGCTTTCTTACTTCTCGATTCTGTCGCAGCCCATATAAGGTCTTAAAACCTCAGGAACAGTCACGCTGCCGTCATCGTTTTGATAATTTTCAAGTATAGCTGCAACAGTCCTGCCGATTGCAACGCCTGAACCGTTAAGAGTATGAACAAGCCTTGCCTTGTCTTTTGCATCATCCTTATATCGAATAGAAGCACGTCTTGCCTGAAAATCTTCAAAGTTAGAACAGCTTGAAATTTCACAATAACGATTATAAGATGGCAACCACACTTCAATATCATAGGTTTTTGCGGAAGAAAAGCCCAAGTCTCCTGAGCAAAGGCATACTACTCTATACGGAAGACCAAGTGCCTGCAATACGCGCTCGGCATCATTTGTAAGAGCCTCAAGCTCATCGTATGAATTATCTGGGTTCGCAAATTTAACAAGCTCTACCTTATTAAATTGATGTTGACGGATGAGCCCGCGAGTATCACGCCCTGCGCTACCTGCTTCTGCGCGAAAACAAGCGGAATATGCACAATATTTAATTGGTAGCTTTGTGCCATCTAAAATTTCGTCACGGTGCATATTAGTTACGGGAACTTCAGCAGTTGGAATAAGGAAATAGTCCAAATTTGCAAGCTTAAATGCATCCTCTTCAAATTTGGGTAATTGACCAGTACCGGTCATAGAGGCACGGTTTACCATATATGGAGGGAATATTTCCCTGTATCCATGCTCGGTATGTGTGTTAAGGTAAAAGTTGATGATTGATCTTTCGAGGCGAGCGCCCAGACCTTTGTAAAAATGAAATCTTGCTCCGGTTACCTTTGCAGCGGTTTCGGGATCAAGAATGTCCAAATCAGAACCAATGTCCCAGTGAGCCTTTGGCTCGTAATCAAACTTTGTGGGTTCTCCCCATCTTCTAACTTCTTTGTTCTGACTGTCATCTGTACCCACAGGAACACTTTCATTAGGAATGTTTGGAATCATCAACACAATGTTCTTTTGGGTTTCTTCCAACTCGCAAAGCTGTGAATCGATTTTTTTAATATCTTCAGAAAGTTCTTTCATCTCAACCATAATAGCAGAGATGTCTCCATCTTCTTTTTTGATTTGTGTTATTTTTTTTGATTCAGCGTTTTGCTGAGCCTTCATGCTTTCAACTTGTCCCAAAAGAACACGTCGTTTATCGTCAATGGCCAAAAGATTATCTATTTCAGCGTCTAAATTACCATTACGATTTTTTACCGATTGTTTAACTTTCTCAGGATTGCTTCTTATTACTTTAATATCTAACATAATTAGTCTTCCTTTGCTTAATTATTTCTCATTCTAATAAGGTGGCCTATAAAAGCACCTACGCAAACACCTAAGGTGGTGCCAATGACAATATTGTTAAAGACTGCTCCCAGTGCCACGCCTATACAAAGCCCTAAAGATATGCCGATTGGCAATTCGGTATTAGAGTATTCGCTTTTATTCGGTGTAGATTCTTTATCATTTAATAAGTTATTATTTATATCTGATTTATTGTTATCGTCAATCATTTGCTATTACCGGCAATTCTTTCGGCCATTTCATAAAGGTCGTCATCATTAAAAAACTCTATTAAAATTGTTCCGGACGTTCCGTTTCCGTTAACTTTAATTTTACGACCCACTTCACGGGTTAGAGCAATCTCAACCTCTTCATACAACTTGTTCTTTGCACGCGATTGCGCAGAAGCGGGCACTTCCGTCTTAATAACTTTTGACATTCTTTCAATCTCTCGCACCGATGCGCCGTTTTTAGCCGCTTTCAGCGCCATGGCTCTAACCTCCGGATCTGTCTTGGCAAGCAAAGCCCTCGCATGACCGGAGGTGATGACGCTTTGACTTAATAAATCCATTTCTTCCGGGGTGAGGCCCAATAGTCGAAGCGCATTTGCAACTGCAGGACGTGATTTACCAACGCTTACAGCAACTTCTTCTTGAGTCATGCCAAAATTATCTATCAGATTCTTGAATCCCTTAGCTTCTTCAATAGCGTTTAAATCCTCTCTTTGAAGATTTTCAATCAGAGCTATTTCTGCAGATTTAAGATCGTCCATCTCGCGAATTACGACTGGAACTCTACTAAGGCCTGCCATTCTGGAAGCTCTCCATCTGCGCTCTCCAGCAACTATTTGATACCTTCCGTCCCTGGTTGGACGAACCAATAAAGGCTGAATAAGTCCGTGAGTCTTTATGCTTTCTGATAATTCTGAAAGCGCGGCTTCGTCGAAAACTTTGCGAGGCTGATTTCTGTTTGGCTCTATCTCTGATAGCCTTACTTCAACGGATGAACTGGATTCAGATGAGTTTTCTGAAAACAGTGAATCCAACCCTCTGCCTAAACCGCCTTTTTTAGCTGACATTAATTATCATCTCCTATTATCTTTAAGTAATTCTTTTGCAAGGCTGTTGTATGCATCTGCTCCCTTGCTACGTGTGTCATAGTACTGTATCGGTTGACCAAAACTTGGAGCTTCCGAAATCCTTACTCCGCGAGGAATTACGGTTTTATACAACTTTTTAGCAAAGAACTTTTTTACCTCACCCACTACCTGTTGTGTTAGCTTTAGGCGACCGTCATACATAGTGAGTAAAACGCCTTCTAATTCGATTGTAGGATTGTACATTCTTTTAACCTGACGTACTGTTGCCATGAGCTGTGACAAGCCTTCCATTGCATAATATTCGCACTGGATTGGAACAAGCACTGTATCGCTTGCACAAAGTGAATTAAGAGTGATCAAGCCAAGCGACGGTGGACAATCAATAAATATGTAGTCATAATTATCAATGATCGGTGCCAAGGCAACTTTTAGCATTGATTCGCGATCCTTCAGCTCTGCCAGTTCAATTTCTGCACCGGCCAATTGCATGTTACAAGGAATCAAATCAACGTTTTTAAACTTAGTGTTGACTATTGATTCTATTGCTTTCGATTTCCCAATAAGCAAATTGTATGATGACACTTCAATGTCTCGCTTACTTATACCATACCCGCTTGTTGAGTTACCCTGAGGATCGGCATCAATCAGAAGAACCTTTTGATCCAACATGCCAAGAGCCGCCGATAGGTTAACGGCAGTAGTAGTTTTTCCAACACCGCCTTTTTGATTTACGATAGAAATTATTTTCCCCACAGTTGCACCTCACGAGACTTTATACTAATTCCAACTAAAAACCACCAATCTTTAAGGTCTTTTGTTTGCGAGACTGTGTTGTCGTCTCGGGCAGGACTGCCTTTTTACTCCACCTTGCCTCACAAACAAAATCCTCGCAAATCTTTGGACGCTTTTTAATTGGAATTAGCATTAAATATATAATGATTATATCACACGACTTAGAAATGTAAAGTTAATATTATATAAAATGTTTCACGTGAAACAAAAATATACACTGCCAAATGTTTCACATGAAACATTCGGCAGTGTATAAATTTGGTTTATGCTATTTAATTTTCGGTTTTGCAAAAATTGAAA
>JAQVYP010000128.1 GCA_029004655.1 Oscillospiraceae bacterium
GATTAAGACCTATTCCATCCTTTTCAATTCGTTCGCATACTCGAACGCTCTGCTCATAGTGATTAAAATCGCCATAGATTTCACGAATTGCCCGTTCTCCTGCATGACCAAACGGCGTATGTCCCAAATCGTGTCCAAGCGAGATTGCTTCGGAAAGATCCTCATTCAGTCTTAGCGCCCTCGCGATTGTTCTTGCAATCTGTGCGACCTCCAGAGTATGCGTTAAGCGTGTGCGATAGTGGTCACCCTCGGGCGATAAAAACACCTGAGTTTTATGTTTAAGGCGTCTGAAACTTTTGCAATGTATTATACGATCACGGTCACGTTGGAAAACTGTTCTTATGTCACATTCGGCTTCCCTCCGTTTGCGACCTTTGGTCGCATCTGAAAAGCAGGCAAGAGGTGACAATATTTGTCTTTCGATTTGT
The DNA here is from genome assembly GCA_029004655.1 of Oscillospiraceae bacterium. Taxonomy (GTDB): domain Bacteria; phylum Bacillota; class Clostridia; order Oscillospirales; family Acutalibacteraceae; genus STF2-152. Next base: position 429 of record JAQVYP010000128.1, read on the forward strand.
TCCGTTCTTTGCCTTATGTTTTCCATTCATACACCGTCCCCTTTTAAAAAAGTCCTCTTAACTATAATATTAGAGATTTTTTTCATTTTCCCTCTATTTATTTTAAAAATCTAAAATAATTCTATTTTTATTCGATTTAGAGGTGCCCTTTATACTATTTCCAATTAAAAGCGCTCAAAGATTTGCGAGAATTTTGTTTGTGAAGCAAGAACGGCAATGCAATCTCACAAACAAGAAACTGTAAAGATCGAGTGATTTTTAGTTGGAATTAGTATTAATATACTTTTTCCCTAAAACAGTCAAGTTTATTGAACCACAGAACAATTCTGCCAGCTCTTTTTCAAAACTCGGCAGATTTTCTGTTTTAACGGAAAAATCCACCACAACCTTGTCGGAAAAGGTAGTGTTATCTAAACAATCGGCACTTGACCTAATCAGCGCTTCCAATTTTCCAAATTGTGTGTAATTGCACTCCAAAGTACATGTTACACATTCACGCATTATAACAATCCCACCTGCATTTAAGGCAGCCTTAACCCCTTGTGAATATGCCCTCACCAACCCACCAGTGCCAAGCAGCACTCCGCCAAAGTATCTTGTGATAACAACCACACAATCGGTAAGACCTTCCTTCTCCAACACATCTAAAGCCGGTACCCCCGCTGTTGAATGAGGTTCGCCATCATCAGAATAGCGTTTAACATTGCCTTGCCTCAGCACATAGGCATATACATTATGAGTTGCATCCCAATATTTTTGCTTTTGCTCATTTATAAACTGAAGTGCCTCATCCTCCGTCATGACCGGCTTAATGGTTCCAATAAACCTAGACCGATGCTCAACAAACTCAGCTGAAGCTAAACGTGAAATAGTCTTATATTCCGGCATTATTTCTCCACCCCCATAAAGACGAAAAAACCGCAACTACTTTTTGAGCAGTTACGGAGATTGTACGTGCATAGCTATTATTTTTCATCCATGCTGAAACGCTTTTTAAATCTGTCTACGCGGCCGCCTGTGTCAACCAGCTTTTGTTTGCCGGTGAAAAACGGATGACATTTTGAGCAAATATCTAAACGGATATCTTTCTTTGTAGAACGTGTCTCAAACTCCGCGCCGCATGCACAACGGACAGTAACGCTCTCGTACTGCGGGTGAATACCCTCTTTCATATTGTCACCCCTCTCGGTAATATTACATTAACATCAAATATATTATCACACTATACTGCAAAATGCAATAACAAAATCAATTATTTATATTTTTATTTTTGTATTCGTTTGCTGTTATTTAAAGAATTTCGACAAATAATTTTTGGCTTTTTCAAAAACCTCAACGGTTTTAAACCTTATTTCGTAAGAGTTCGAGTTTTCAACAATATCTGTTTGGTTCTCATCAAGAACATCACCTATATTTGTATCCGCCATTGCTGCCGGAACACAAACAGGTGGAAACATAACACACCACCAGTTTTTGCCCTTTGCCTCACCTATAAGAACACGCACAGCTTCGTAATTACCGGCAGGAAGAGTGAAAGTATCATACACCCGCGTATTAAAATATGCTTCACCTATCTCAACCGTCACGCCATAGTCATATCCGTTTTCTAAAATCACTTCTTCGGCAACTTGTTGCAATTGGGGCAAATTATCTTTTGCAGCACAAATTGCCTCTTCTTCTGTGGAAGTGTCAGTAAACAAGCTGTCTGCCTCCACAAGTAATTTGTCGCGCACCGTAAGCTTCAGTGTCTGATCCTCATCACTATCTGAATTCGCAAGCACATGAAGTCTTAACACACTTCCTCGTATTTGCTCACAATCAGCATCAAATCTCACAAAGCACAACACCAATGAAAATATCAAACCAAATGTAATCGCCATTCTTATGTCTTTTATGTTTTGTTTATTCAAATTAAACGCTCCTGTCAATTAAGTATTAATTATACTATTGACAGGTAAAATTTATTTTAAACAATTATTTCCAAAATTTGGTTACCAGAATTAACCGGGCAAGCAATTTCAGCCCACATTTGATTGCCTTTTATAAAATCACAGCATTTCTGTGCTGAAATTCGTCCATCAAATATTCCAAAAATTGTTGGACCGGAACCACTAAGGCCGGTTGCTATTGCTCCACGCTGAAGCATAGCAAGTCTAACATTATCCATTTGTGGCTCGTCCCACACCGCTTCAAAAACATTATAAACATTGTCGCAAAGAGCTGTTAAATCTTCACGTTCGATTGCATCTTTTGCCGCAGCTGTATTGGGATGCCGCAAAATCGTTATGTTATCCAAATCACTATAAAGTTGTCCGGTAGTTATTTTATCACATGGCTTTGCAAGCACAAACCAACAATCCGGAATTATTTTCAAGTGGGTTAGTTTTTCGCCTTTTCCGAGGGCTTGCATAGTTCCGCCGAGCATACAAAAAGGAACATCTGTACCCAGACTAAGACCTATTTCTTGAAGGCTTTGATCACTCAAAGGATTACCATATGCGCTGTTAAGCGCGCAAATTACAGTGGCTGCATCTGCGCTGCCGCCCCCTAGTCCTGCCGCCAAAGGTATTTTCTTTTCAATGTAAATTTCGACACCGTCCGAAATACCCGCCGCCCCAAAAAACATTGCTGCCGCTTTACCTGCAATATTAGAACCGTAAGAATTGAGCTTTTCATCATCACTCATTGCAACTACAGCTCCACATTCATTTGTAGTTAAAGTAACAGTATCGCAAAGACTTACCGACTGCATTATCATGTCAAGTGAATGATATCCATCAGGCAAAACGCCCGTAATATCAAGTGTCAAGTTAAGCTTTGCATATGCATTAGTTTTTATTATCATATTAGCCCCAAGCACAGCTGACAATTAGCCGCTGTTATTTCTTTAAAATTTCGACAAATTCTCCGATACGTGCCAGTGCTTCCTTGATATGTGAAACCGAATAACAATAAGACGCACGAAGATAACCTTCTCCGCTTTCTCCAAATGCAACTCCCGGGACTAAAGCAACCTGCTTTGAATAAAGCAATTGCTCACAAAACTCCTCAGAAGTCAGTCCGGTACTTTTAATGCATGGGAAAACATAAAATGCACCCTTAGGTTCAAAACAACCAAGTCCCATTTGACAAAATCCATCCACAATCATGCGACGGCGCATATCATATTCTTCAACCATTGCCTCAACATCCGGACGACCGTTTTTAAGTGCTTCTATTGCAGCATACTGTGCTGTTGTTGGTGCGCTCATAATAGCAAACTGATGAATTTTAGTCATCTGACTTAAAACCGGCGCAGGACCACATGCAAACCCTAAACGCCAACCTGTCATAGAATATGTCTTTGAAAATCCGTTTACAATAATTGTGCGTTCGCGCATATTGCCGATGGACGCAATAGACACGTGCTTTTCGCCACCGTATGTGAGCTCGGAATATATTTCATCCGATATAACCATTATTTCCGTTCCCTCAAGCACCTTTGCCAACTGGCAAAGATCTTGACGGCGCATGACAGCACCTGTCGGATTACTTGGAAATGGTAAAATCAGAGCCTTTGTTTTCGGAGTTATATGAGCTTTAAGTTCTTCTGCCGTTAACCTAAATTCATTCTCAGCTGTGGTTGAAATAATCACAGGCACACCACCGGCAAGCCTTGTAATAGGATCATAGCAAACAAAACTTGGCTGCGGAATCAGTACTTCGTCGCCCGGTGACACTATAGCACGAATCGCCGCATCAATAGCCTCACTACCTCCAACCGATACGAGAATTTCATCATTGGGATTATACTTCACGTTGTTTTGCTCTTGCATATATTTTGCAATGGCTACGCGCAGCTCTTTTAACCCCCAGTTTGAAGTGTAGCGTGTTTTGCCTTCCTCCAATGATGCTATTCCGGCCTGACGTATATGCCACGGAGTTTGAAAATCCGGCTCACCAACACCCAGCGAAATTACATCTTTCATTTCTTCTGCAATATCAAAAAATTTTCTGATTCCCGAGGGCTTCATACCAATGACTGTCGGGTTGAGTATACTATTATAGTCTAGCACAGGGACATTCTCCCCCTGTCGTCGCTTGCATTATCATAAAGCTCAATATCAAGCTCCTTATATCTGCGAAGCACAAAATGTGTTGATGTCGAAAGAACAAATTTCATCGGTGCCAACTGTTTTGCAACAAACATGGCAACCTCTTGGAATGTTTTGCCCTTAACAAGTACACAAAGGTCATATCCGCCTGACATTAAATAGACAGACTCAACCTCATCATATTTCATTACTTTTCTTGCAATATCCTCAAATCCGGCATCCGGCTGAGGTGCAACCCTTAGTTCAATTATTGCAGATACCTTTGCACTATCAAGGCGCTCCCAGTCGATAACAGCTTTGTAGCCGCGAATCAAGCCGTCCTGCTCCATCTGCTTGATTTCGTTTTCGACCTCCTGTTCGCTCATATCTATCATAACAGCTATTTCTCTGTTTGTATATCTTGCATTATCGCTTAGAAGTTTTAAAAGTTTTAAATTCACGCTTATTACCTCCTGATTTTTATTTGATTAATATTGGAACCGGTGTTCTGTTCTCATAGATTGAAACAAAATTAAAGCCTGCCGCCTTTGCCAAATCAAATGCCTGTTCTATACCGGCTCCCACATCAAAACAATTATGAGCATCTGAACCCACCGTTATGTATTCGCCACCCACCGAGCGGAAAAGTTTTACTATTTCAAGATCCGGCATCGTTGTACCGTATTCCTGACGCAAACCGGAAGTGTTTATTTCGAGTGCCTTGCCGCTTTGTGCCAGCTTTTTTAAAATGTTCTCTATTTGAGGCATATGTTTTTTAAAATTAAAATCGATTTTGTGTTCGCCGATAATATATCTCAAAGGATAAGTTAAGTGCGCCA
>JAQVYP010000129.1 GCA_029004655.1 Oscillospiraceae bacterium
CTAACTGTAGGCTCTCGCATCAACTTTTTTGACAGTACTTCCCTCTCGCGTGCAACTTTCAATGTGAGTTCTTTTAAACCTCTGGCAATCTTTATTGTTCCGCCGTCTCTGAACATGCGTCTGAGCTCACCCAGGATCACCGGGATGGCATACGTTGAAAAGCAAAGGCCTCTGCTTTCATCAAAGTTATCATAGGCCTTGATAAGCCCTATGCAGCCCGCTTGAAACAAATCGTCGTATTCTATTCCTCGTCCTTTAAATCTATGGCAGCACGAATGGACAAGCCCCATGTTGTTTTCAATAAATATTTCTCTATCCTGCATATCAGCTTATTCTGATGCTTAATTTTTTTTGCATAGTAACAACAGTTCCTTTTCCGTCTTTTGACTTTACAGAGAGCTTGTCCATAAAACTTTCCATAACTGCAAAGCCAAGACCTGCTCTCTCTTCGCCACCTGTTGTGAATAACGGTTGCATTGCTTGCTTGATATTATCAATTCCACAGCCATTATCACGCACTTTAATTTTTACTGTTAGGTTATCAATGACTTGAACGGTTATGTATATATTACCCATCGATTCTTTATAAGCATGAACTATGCAGTTTGTAACAGCTTCTGATACCGCAGTTTTGATATCGTTGATTTCTTCCAATGTCGGATCTAATTGTGCAACAAATGAAGCAACCGCCACCCTGGCAAAGCTCTCGTTTGATGACTTTGACGGTATAACTAATTTCAGTACATTAGTAATCATTTTGAACCCACCTTATCGATTTTTGCCAGTCTTTCTAGACCAGCCAACTTCATAACCTTGTAAATTTGCGGTGAAGTATTGGTTATGTGTAATTCAGCATTGTTCTTTTTTAGATTCTTATATCTTCCCATAACAAGTCCAATTCCTGAACTGTCCATAAAAGATATATCCCGGAAATCCAAAATCAGCATTGATGGCATGTTTCGCTCTATCGCCGAATCAATATCATTTCTCATCACTCTGGCAGAATGATGATCAATTTCGCCTTCCAGATAAGCTGTAACTAACTCACCATTAACATCAATTTTTACAGGCAATTTTAACACCTCTTTATATAAATAAGAAAATCCTCATCAATAATGATAGAGGATTTTGTGTTATATTTTGGTCGTATTCGGTTGTCGAATCATAGCTAATTTAAACGGTTAATGACAAGCTGTCTGATATCACTTGCAAGATATAGTGAACCAAATACTAAAATCGGGTTTCCGTTAGATAATTCAAAAGCTAAATTAATAGCTTTCATATAATCGTTTTCTGAAAATACATTGCTGCAATAGTCAGATGCTATTATTGATAGTTCTGAGGCACACATGCTTCTTGGATTGGATTCAACTGAAACAGCAATAACATTTTCGCAGAATGGTAAAACAATTTGTAGTGAGGTGTTGACGTCTTTATCGCGCATCATTCCAACAATAGCGGTAATTTTACTTAATTTTAAGTGTTGCAATGTTTGAGCCAAAGCCTTAGCTCCGTTAGGGTTATGCGCGCCATCCAGTATTACAACGGGGTTTTGTGACAGCACTTCTAATCTTGCCGGAAATTTTGCATTCTTAAGCCCCACTTGAATTTGTTGGTTAGATATTTTGAGCGAAGATTTTTGAATAGCGGTGATAGCTGAAGCGGCATTGTCCAGCTGATGAATCCCAATAAGCTGAATTGAGTAGTCATTGCCGTTCAATTTAAAACTAGTCCCGTTTATATCAATATTTGCATCCGTGATTTCATTAAGGCAGTTGACATAAAATGGGGATTTGCTCTGTTTTGCTGATTCCTTTATTATATCGAGGACTTCCGCTTTCTGAGTTCCACATGAGATAACCATACACTTTTTCTTAATAATTCCGCATTTTTGTAAAGTGATTTTTTCTATCGTATCGCCCAAAATGTCAGTGTGATCCATATCAATTTTAGTGATTACAGCAGCAAGCGGCTGCTTGATTACATTAGTCGAATCTAATAAACCGCCTAGACCTGTCTCAATAACAGCAACATCAATTTTCTCTTCAAAAAAATATTTAAATGCAACCGCAGTTATAAACTCAAACTCGGTAGGTTTAAACAGCTCGTCCAAATTGTCGGTAATACCTTTAATTTCTGTAACTAACTCTGCCAAACGGAATTCAGGAATAAACTGACCGTCAATTTGAATTCTCTCACAGAAGTCGACAACAAAAGGCGAAATGAATAATCCGGTTTTAAGCCCCGAAGCAGAACAAATAGATTGCATCAAAACACTTGTTGAGCCTTTTCCGTTTGTTCCCGCAACATGAAAGCTCTTAATTTTATCCTGTGGATTATCTAATAACTCAAGCACTTTATTGATTCGTTGAAAACCAGGTTTGCTGCCAAACACTAATAAAGAATGAATATATTCAACTGATTTAGTATAATTCATAAGTCTGCTCCGTTTCTTCAAAAAGGAAAGGGCGAACCGATAGTTCGCCCTAAAAATTACATTTTGGATTTCATATCAGCTATACTGTCTTCCAACAATTTAATTCTATCAAGTATTTTTGCTAACTGCTTGCGCTGTCCTTCAACAACATCAACAGGTGCTTTATCAACAAAAGACTTGTTATTAAGCTTTTTGGAAATAAACTCCTGATCTTTAAGTGAAGTATCAAGTTCTTTGTTAAGTCTTGTTATTTCTGCATCAAAGTCAACAAGTTCTTCTAATGGAATTGAAATAACAGCGTCATCGGTAACAACTTTAACAGCACCCTCTACATCAAAAGAATCTGCAATTTCGACACAGTTTGAAGAAGCCAATTTCTTAATGATAACTTCGCCCATTTTAAACGTGTCAATAGATTTTGTTGCAATGTAAAGCTTTGCCTTCTTTGATGGAGGAACATTCATTTCCGAACGGCGATTACGCACAGCCTTTATAGACGACATAATCTTTTCAAATTCATTTTCATCATCAGTAAAATCAAGATTACTGCTATATTCAGGCCATTTTGAAATCATAATAGATTTGCCCTCATGCGGAAGTGCTTGCCAAATTTCCTCAGTTATAAACGGCATAAACGGATGCAATAACTTCAGTGTATTTGACAAAACATACACAAGGACTGCTCTGACAGTGTCGGCAGCGATTTTATCCTCAGAATTCAAACGCACTTTGGAAATTTCTATATACCAATCGCAGTATTCATCCCAAACGAAATCATAAAGCTTTGATACAGCCAAACCAACTTCATATTTGTCAAGATTGTCGGTTGCATCAGCAACAAGAGTGTTATATTTTGAAAGTATCCATTTATCCTCAATTGACAGCGAATCTGGAACAAATGGCACGGGTTCGTCATCGCTAAGGTTCATCAAAACAAAACGGGCGGCATTCCAAAGTTTATTAGCAAAGTTGCGGCTTGATTCAACACGCTCCGGTGAATATCTCATGTCGTTACCGGGTGTGTTGCCGGTTGCAAGAGTGAATCTCAATGCGTCAGCACCGTATTTATCAATTTCAATCAACGGGTCAATACCGTTGCCAAGCGATTTTGACATCTTTCTTCCTTGAGCATCACGAACGATACCATGGAACAGCACGGTATTAAATGGTGCGTGTTCCGTATATTCCAACCCTGAGAATATCATTCTGGCCACCCAGAAGAAAATAATATCATATCCGGTAACAAGCGTACTAGTTGGATAAAAATATTTTAAATCCAAATTATTATCCGGCCAGCCAAGCGTTGAGAACGGCCAAAGTGCAGATGAAAACCAAGTATCCAATGTATCTTCATCTTGATGCAGATTGCCACCACATTTTGGACAAACATCAAGAGCAGTGCGACTGACGGTAACCTCACCGCAATCATCGCAATACCATGCAGGAATACGATGACCCCACCAAAGCTGTCGTGAAATGCACCAATCCTTAATATTATCCATCCAATTATAATAAGTTTTTTCAAATCTTTGCGGAATAAGCGTTATATCACCGCCACGTACTGCTTCGGTTGCAGGCTTAGCCAGAGGTTCCATTTTAACAAACCACTGTTTTGAAACACGAGGTTCAACTTCTGTTCCACAACGATAGCAACTGCCAACATTGTGCTTAATAGGTTCAATTTTAACCAAGAATCCGGCTTCGTCCAAGTCTTTAACAATTTGCTTTCTGGCTTCATAACGATCAAGACCGCAATATTTACCGCCGTTTTCATTGATGAAAGCATCTTCAGTCAATACGTTTATTACTTCTAAATTATGTCTTAGACCAACCTCAAAGTCGTTAGGATCATGCGCAGGGGTGATTTTTACAACGCCTGTTCCAAAATCCATTTCAACATATTCATCGGCAATAATCGGAATTTCACGACCGACAAGTGGCAAAGTAAGCGTTTTGCCTATCATGTCTTTGTAACGTTTATCTAAAGGATGAACCGCAACAGCAGTATCACCAAGTAATGTTTCGGGGCGAGTTGTTGCAAGCGGAATAAACCCGCTTCCATCAGTAAGAGGATAACGCAAGTGCCAGAAGTTTCCTTCCTTCTCACTGTATTCAACTTCGGCATCGGAAATAGAGGTGCGGCAATGCGAACACCAGTTTATAATTCTTTCTCCGCGATAAATTAAACCTTTTTCATAAAGGCGGACAAACACTTCTTTAACAGCTTTAGAACAGCCTTCATCAAGTGTAAATCTTTCTCTTTCCCAGTCGCAGGATGAACCCATCTTCTTTAATTGCTCAATGATTCGACCACCATAATTTTCTTTCCATTCCCATGCACGTTCCAAAAATTTTTCCCGGCCGATATCAGCCTTCGAGATGCCTTCAGCCTTCATTGCTTCAACAATTTTAGCCTCGGTAGCAATAGAAGCATGATCAGTACCGGGAATCCACAGTGCGGACATCCCTTGCATTCTGCGCCAACGGATAAGAATATCCTGAAGAGTATTATCAAGCGCATGACCCATATGAAGCTGACCTGTGATGTTTGGCGGTGGCATTACAATAGTGAACGGCTTTTTGCTTTGATCCACTTCTGCGTGAAAGTAGCCGCCGTCCATCCAAAATTTATAAGTTTTATCTTCAAATGATTTTGGATTATAGATTTTTTCCAATTCTCTAGACATTTTTCACCCTCCATAAGGTATTAAAAACTTATATTAACTTAATTAAGTATTAAAGTCAACATATTTTACAGATATTACCATGAATCGACTTGGATTTTTTACACATTATAATATTGTCAGCATACGAAAAAAATTAAATAATGCTTGCGTTTGTATTGTGTGCTGATCGCCGCTTGAGTAAAATCAAGCGGCGCTTTTAAA
>JAQVYP010000130.1 GCA_029004655.1 Oscillospiraceae bacterium
ATCTCAACAGGAACGGAAGGCCCTGCCTGTTCGACAGACCTACCATTTTCATCAGTCATTACACGCACATGACCAACGGTGGTACCTGCAACAATTATATCGCCTGTGTGCAAAGTTCCCGCCTGAACAAGTAATGTGGCAATAGGGCCTTTTCCTTTATCAAGGCGTGCTTCAATAACAACACCTTTTGCTTTACGCTCAGGATTAGCTTTAAGCTCCAACATTTCCGAAACAAGTAAAATACTCGCTAACAACTGATCAATACCCTCATGTGTCTTAGCAGAAACAGGAACACAAATGGTCTCTCCGCCCCATTCTTCCGGAACAAGAGAATACTCTGTAAGCTGTTGCATGATTCTATCCGGATTTGCATCTGGCTTATCCATTTTGTTTATTGCAACAATAATCTGAACTTCTGCTGCCTTTGCGTGATTAATAGCCTCAATTGTCTGTGGCATTATACCATCATCAGCTGCAACAACCAGAACAGCAATGTCTGTGGCCATTGCTCCACGCTGACGCATAGATGTGAAAGCCGCATGTCCGGGAGTATCTAGGAATGTAATATCATTGCCATCATAATTAATTCTGTAAGCGCCGATATGCTGAGTAATTCCGCCTGCCTCAGTATCTGTAACCTTGGCATTACGAATAGCATCAAGTAGAGATGTCTTACCATGGTCAACGTGTCCCATAACTACAACAACAGGACTGCGTGGTTTCAAGTTTTCCTCAGTATCCTCAGTGACGTCCATAATACGGTCTTCAATTGTAACAACTACGGCGTGCTCAATCTTGCAACCCAGTTCAAGAACAACAAGCTCAGCTGTATCATAATCTATTGTTTGCGTAATAGTTGCCATCATACCAAGTTTAAGCAAAACTTTTATAACCTCGGCAGCAGTTTTTTTCATTGCGGCAGCAAGTTCACCAACGGTGATTTCTTCGCCGACTGTAACTGTAATAGGTGTCTTTTTGATTTTTTCAAGCTGTATACGGCGAAGCTTATCAGCCTCTGTTTCTCGCTTTGCGCCCTGTGGGCGGCGATAGTTCTGAGATTTTTGTTTGATTTTCTGCTTACGCTGGAAATTATCTTTCATTACACTTGCAGGAGAAATCTTCTCATATTTTTCATTATATTTATCAAGATTAACCTGAGATGTTCTTGTGTCAACTTTACGGATTTCCGCAGGTCCTCGGTTAGGTGCCTGACCTTGCGGCTTATCTTTATGCTGAAATACCGGTGCTGCGGGTTTCGCCGGAGCAGCTTTAGCCTGTGATTGTGCCTGATTTTCTTTGCTTGATGCTTTTACATCCTTTGGCTTATTGTCACTAGTTTTTTCCGAGCTTTTTTCTACAGGCTTTTGTTTAGAAGCAGCCTTAAGCTGTTCGAGAACTGCAGCTTGATCCGCAAGCCTTTTTTCCTTTTCGGATTTACGCTCCTCAGCCTGCTTTTCTCTTGCCTTTTCCCCGATTGCAAAATAATCATCAAAACTTTCAACCTGGCTGCTTTGTGTTAAGCTATCAAACACAATATTAAGCTCATTTTCTTCAAGAGCTGTCTGGCTCTTTTTGGGTTCAGTGAAATACTTTTCTAGTATTGTCAAAACTTCCTTGCTTGGAATTCCAAAGTCCTTGGAAACATCGTGGACTCGGTATTTAATCATCATATGGTATTTCCTCCGTTTCTGGTGGTAGATGGGTTACGACTGCTCTTCAGGTAAATTCTTTAAAATCGCTTTAGCGAAGCCATCATCATTTACTGATACAACGCCGGCCTTTGTGCCGATAGCGTTTGTAACCTCAAATATTGTTTTGTCTATTCTAACAACGGGAATTTTCCCGCCGCTAAAAAATCTAATTTCTTTTTCCGTTTTTGCTGACACGTCGCTTGCTACTAAAACGAGCTTTGCAACACCACATTTTAATGAGTTCTTAGCACACTCAAATCCGGGACTCACTAGTCCTGCACGACGAGCCATCCCCAATCGGGACAATATCGGATCATTCATTAATTTTCAGCTCCGCCTCGATTTTTTTATATATTTCTTCGGGAATTTTTTGTGAAAATGCTTTTTCCAAACGTCGTGCCTTAACCGCTTTCGCGAAGCATTCAGCGTTTTTGCAAATATATGCACCGCGTCCTTGTGCCTTGCCTATCAAGTCTAGCGTTACCTCACCGTCTCGAGTTTTTACCAACCGAACCAGTTCGCGCTTAGGCTTCATTTCGCCACAGCCTGTGCACATTCTTAATGGTTGCTTTTTAGCTTGCATTCTCAATCCCCTCTTAACCTCTAAATACTATTCAGCAGCTTTGTCATCCTCACCAAAGAATCCGCTTTCGGGACGAATATCTATTTTCCAGCCTGTAAGACGTGCCGCAAGGCGTACATTTTGCCCCTTATTGCCAATCGCGAGCGACAGCTGCGAATCCGGAACAGTAACACGACACACCTTTGGATTATCACTCACAATTTCAACCGATAAGACCTTAGATGGTGACAATGATTCGGCGATAAATACCACAGGATCATCTGAATATTTAATAATATCAATTTTTTCTCCGCCAAGCTCTTCAACAATTTTATTGACACGAGCTCCACGCTGACCGATACATGCTCCAACTGCATCTACATCCTCGTTTTCAGAGAAAACAGCCATTTTGGTACGAGAACCGGCCTGACGAGATACAGATTTCACCTGAATTGTTCCATCAAAAATCTCTGGAACTTCCATCTCGAACAATCTCTTAACAAGACCCGGATGAGTACGTGAAATCATGACTCTTGGGCTGCCCTTTTCGCCCTCTTTTACATCAACGATAAACACCTTGATGTGTTCTCCCTCTTTGAATACCTCGTCCGGAACTTGCTCTGCCTTTGGAAGCACAGCCTCTGAGCGGCCGATTGTAAGAGTTGCATTGCCTGTTTTTGCATCAATCTTTTGAACTATAGCAGATACAAGCTCTTTATTGCGGCTTTGGAATTCTTCAAGTGCTTTACCGCGCTCTTTATCTATTATTCCCTGACGTATAATCTGTTTTGCGTTTTGGGCAATAATTCTTCCAAACTGCTTTGAATCAAGTGGAATATCAACAAAATCACCAACCATTGCCTTCTTGTTATACTTAAATGCTTCCTCAGGCAAAATTTGAGAATACTGATCTTCAATCTCGTCCACAACTGTTTTTCTAACATAAATCTTGAAGCTTTCATTTTCGATGTTGATATCACAAAATACAACATCACGGCCGCCGTATTCTTTTTTCACAGCCGAAATAATCGCGGTGCTAACCTTATCAACCAAATACTCGCGAGGGATTCCTTTTTCACTTTCTATAAGCTTTATTGCCTCAAATAATTCCCCGTTTGCTGCTTGCTTAGCCATCTTCCGTTTGACCTCCATATACTAAAATAATTTGTGGGTGCCCCTAAAAACCTGACGACTGTCAGATTGGCGGGCATGCCCTTATATTAAAAACAATCATCGAGACGAACCGACACAAGATCCGCCTTTAAAAAGGTCATCTCGCCGTTTTCTGAATCGATTGTTACATTGCCATCGTATGATTTAAGTGTTCCCGCAAAATCCCGAGTTCCATCAATAGGACGAATGAGCTTTACCTTAACCTTGCTGTCAATCATCTGTTCAAAATGTTCCGGATTTATCAGTTCTCTTTCAAGACCCGGTGAACAAACTTCCAAAAAATAAGCTTGAGAAATGAAATCGTGCTCATCCAAAATCGGGTCAATAAGATGAGAAACATCTGAGCAATTGTTGATGTTTATGCCATCAGGACTATCAATATAAATACGAAGATACCAAGAAGCACCTTCTTTTACATAGCGAACATCCCACAGGACAAAACCCAATTCCTCAATAGGTGCGCGAACAAGCTCCGCTACACGTTTTGCTGTTGAAGATTGTGCCATATTTTCCTTCGCTCTCCTCACAAAAAGTAAATTTACTAATAATCATTGCCATGAATAATTAGAGAGTATACCCCCATAACAAAAACTAAAGAGCGGGTTGCCCCACTCTCCTTAACTACATTATACTTTCATAGAATTGTAACACAGTATTAATCAGAAATCAAGTCTTTTGTATACCTTGGGCTATTAAAATCATACGATATACAAGAAGGAGGAATCGCTTTGCTTATTAATATACCCTACAATCGTCCCGCGGTGCTCGATTATGCCAAAAGTTGGGCGCTTGGACGAAATCCGAAATATTATGACTTTGACGCAATTGGTGGCGATTGCACAAATTTTGTTTCACAATGCCTTTATGCCGGATGCAAGGTCATGAATTATACCCCTACATTTGGATGGTATTACATAGATTTAAACAGCCGGACTGCTTCTTGGTCCGGAGTACCTTATATTTATAATTTTTTAATTAACAACAACGGTGCGGGACCGTTTGCCGTTCTTTCAGATGAAAACACAATTGTACCCGGTGACATTATCCAGCTTGGCGATGAAAACGGCAATTTTTATCATTCCCTTGTGGTCACAGAAATTAACGATGGCATGATTTTTGTATCTGCCCACACTTATGATGCATACATGAAACCACTTTCAGAATATTATTATAGTAAAATCAGGTTTTTGCACATAGCCGGCATAAGAAAATATTCTTAAAAATTAATAGCAATCATCTTTCGAGTATATTATTCATCAAATAATAATTTTAGGTGCCAAATCCAGTCACTTAGTCACGTTATTTAACATATTGCTACCCTAAGAGAATATTCGGAGCCTTTTGAATTAATAGAATTGTCTAAAAATGACTTTAGATCAGAACTAAAAGAATCTATTATTATGTTTTTTGTAGTAACATACTGTGACAAATCACCTTTGGGGGAATATGCTTTTAAGTCTAGAAGTATGCCTGTGTTTATATCCACTCTCATTTCAAATGTTTTAACGTTTAGTTTGCTACTATAATAATCATCGGTAACTTTTCCGCTTAACACTACTACCTGCCTGCCTAAATATTCTTCTACTCCAGTTATAGTCCAATTTTCTTGGTTAGAAAGAAAACCGAAAACTAATTCTTGCGAAAAAATACTTGTGGTTGCAACTCCGGTATTAGTTATGTCCGGTCTATAATAATACGCATTTTCACCATCTGGAACAACACCTATCCTTTCTTTTGAAAAAGTCTTGCCGTTAAAGAACTGAAAATTATTATTTTTCTCAACGCAGATATTTTTGTTGAGCGCAGAACGATTTAATTTATCATATTGAGAAATATATCTTTCAGTTGTGTAAACCTTTTTTGTATT
>JAQVYP010000131.1 GCA_029004655.1 Oscillospiraceae bacterium
GGTTGCTGTTTTTTTATAATCATTCTTTAGCTGAATCGTTTTTATAAACACCTTCAAGCTGCGTCAAACCGGAACTGATAATTTTCATTGTCCTTTTATATGACGCCGCCGCATCGGCTACACCGGTTGAAATTTTGTCCAGATCGTACTTTCCCGACAGATTATCGGGGTTTGCAATAGGGACAATTTTATAATATTTTTTACCACCGGACTTGTACATGTTCATCCAAAGCGGCAGTGCGCTAAAATCGGTCAATTTTACTGTGCCGTCACTGTATTTTGTGAAAGTATAGTTGAACATTAAACCGTCTTCGGTTTCACCCGTTTTTAAATCCATAAGAGCTTTCCGTTGGTTTGAAACCGCATTGCCCAGTGAGTAAACGCAAATGGTTTTGTGGCTGCCGCTTGTTAAAAGCTCAATAGGTTCAACTACATGGGGGTGACTGCCGATGATTACGTCCACGCCTAAATCGCAAAGCTTTTGAGCAATTTTCTTTTGGTGCGAATCCACTGAGGTTAAATATTCATTTCCCCAATGGATATAAACAACTATCGTTTCAGCTCCGTCTGATTTCATACTTTCCATGTTTGTTTTGAGCTCGCTATAGAATGAATCCAAATCATTATAGTCAAACGAGTTGACCAGTGGCTCGGCTTGTTCGCTGATTAATGCGCCGTTAAGCGCCTTGCGGTCATCATCACGTGGGGTTTCATAGGTGTAGTTTATCATGCCGATTTTAATGCCGTTAACATCATTCACGACATAAGTTTTTTCAGAGGTTGAGCTTCTGGTGCCTGTGTGGATTATGTTCTTTTGCGTCAGCACTTGTGGTGTGCGCAGGAATCCAGTAAGACCTGTATCGTAAGCGTGATTGTTTGAGGTTAGCAACATATCAATACCGCCGTATTTTGCCGCATCAACAATGGAATCCGGGGCGTTGAACATCGGATATCCCGAATATGCGCGGTCGCTGCCGCCTAAAGTGACCTCAAGGTTGGCAACCATAAAGTCAACACTTTCAAAGGTTGATTTGCTGTGTTCAAACATATTATTGAAATCATAGCCTTTAGTAGATTTGTCATAATAAGATTCTAGAATTGTTGAGTGTAAAATAATATCACCGACGTTTCCCACGGTGGCGGTAGATTCCGCAACTATTTCGTCGGGAGATGATGTTTTGGACTCACCTGAAATATCTGATTCAGAAACAGAGTTAATACTGCTGCCGATAGTTGATGAATTTTGTTGTGTAATGCCTGATTTAAAAACATTAGCTAACACCAAAACCAAGGGTACTATAATAACTAAAGCTAATAATATTATTCCAAGCGGTTTTAATTTGTACCGCCTTCTCTTTTTACGTCTTGTTGCCATAAGTCCTCCTAATAAATGTTTATCTAATAAGTTTACACCATTTGCAAATGGTTTTCAATAAACTTTTTCACATTTCCAACCATAACAAAAATGAGGTAGCCTAAGCCACCTCACTCATACAATTTCATTTTAGGTTTACCCTAACTATTGACATAGAGCCTTATTTATTACCCGGAGTAGGAATTTGCTGTTTTAAAGATACTCTGGTTTTTCTGACTTCTGCTAAGTTAGCTGTAATTCCCTCGTCAATGCGGCGCATAATGTCATCCACAAAATCTTGGGCAGCTTTACGCATTTCACGGCTTTTTGCTTGCGCGGTTGCGATTATCTCGCTTGCTCTTGCTTGAGCCAATTTTGTGATTTCTTCTTGAGCAACCATAGCTTTACTACGCTCTTCAGCTGCACGAATAATGCTGTCGGCTTCTCTCTTTGCGCTGGTAATTATATCAGCACGGTCTGCAACTATACCTTTTGCTTGCTTTACTTCGGTTGGCATGGTCATGCGCATATCGTCAACGATAGCACGAATTTTTTCAGTATCGATTAATGTGCGCTTTCCTGGAATTTTCATACCGCCATCTAAAGATTCATCAAGTTGTTCGAGTAAATCATCCATATTCATATTTATCTTGCCCTTTCTTGTAATCTCTTAATTATTTCATCTTGAATAACATCTGGAACAAAATCACGGATATCGCCGTTCATACTGCCAATTTGCTTTACCATGCTGGAGCTGAGATACATATTCTGAACACTGGTTGTTAAAAAAACAGTTTCAACATCTGGGTTAAGCTTTTTGTTAGTCAAAGCCATCTGAAATTCATATTCAAAATCAGACATAGCGCGTAGGCCCTTAATAATAGCTCCTGCATTTCTTTTCTTGGCATAGTCAGCCAAAAGACCATAATATGAATCAACAGAAACATTTTCTATGCCTGCGGTTGTTTTCCTTAGCATTTCAATTCGCTCTTCGACTGTAAAGCATGGACTCTTGGTGGTGTTGGTCATTACAACAACAATGACATTGCCAAACATTTTTGATGCCCGGCTTATAATATCCAAGTGTCCTACGGTAACAGGGTCAAAGCTTCCGGGACAAATAGCGGTAATGTTTTTCATTGTGCTTTCTCGAATTCTCCGCACCTAATACAATATTTAGCGTATTATAACTCAAATCATCTGTGCGGAAACGAAAAGAGCCTATTTCTCTGATTGTTTAGTATATAGAGAAATCATGATTTTACCATAACGGTATTGCTTTTTTATAGGAAATTCGCCAACATCTTGGGGCATGTCCGTGGTGTGAGGATGTTCGCAAATAATAATACCATAATCACTCATGATCGGCGCTGTTTTTTGCAAAGCATCGATTAATTTGCCCTCTGCATACGGCGGATCTATAAAAGCAATGTCATATTTACTTTTGCAGTTTGTAAGATATGAAGAATAATCGGATTTAAAAACAACAGCTTGCTTTTCAAGGCCTGTGGATTTTAAGTTGCGCCGAACAATATCCAGCGATTCGGTTGCTGCGTCAATAAATGTTGCTGACTCTGCACCGCGGCTGAGTGCTTCGATTCCAATTTGACCGCTGCCGGCAAATAAATCTAAAAAGCGGCGACCTTCTATATCAAACTGTATAATACTGAAAATGGCTTCTTTAACTAATTCGGATGTTGGGCGAACCGCAACGCCGGTTAAAGTTTCAAGATGCTTACCTCTGGCTGATCCCGTTATTACTCTCATTTATATTACCTCGCACATATAGTATATTATCACACTCTAATGTATATTTTGTCAATACAAATTTGATATATTTATGATTAATAATGAAAAAAGGAGAAAAGTTTGACTACTTTTCTCCTTTTAGTGTCTTACTTAATTGAGCCTGCAACAGAAAGAGCATATTCCTGTATCGCAGCCAAATCGTCTTCGGTGGGACGGAACAAAACCTTAAATCCATCGTCAACAAACTTAAAGCGTAAACCCTCAAGCCTGGATTTTACCATTGGAACAGCTTCGCCACTCCAACCATATGAGCCAAATGCGCCGACAGGCTTTGAAGTGTTAATTGCATCTATAAAGGAAAGCATGTCCCAAATAGGTTTAGGAGCATTTCTGTTTATTGTATCGGTTCCAATCATAAAGCCATCACTTTTCGCCAAAGCGTCAGCTGCTTCTTCAGAGGAAGCTTTAACGATATCAATAAGTTTCACTTGCATGCCGGTTGCTTCAATCGCATCAGCTGCGGCAGAGGCCAAAGCGGCTGTATATCCGTAACAGCTGGCATATACTATAGCGAAATTCTTGAGCGGTATTTCAACCGGAGTACTCCAACTCTCATATTTCTCCATTGATTCGCTTATGCTTTCGGTTAAAATCGGACCATGGCTTGGACAAACAATCTTAGGGTTATAGTTTGAAAGTTTTTTCAATCCCTCAAGCACATAGGGCTTGAATGGTCCGAAAATACAATCATAATAATAGCGAAAAGCGGATAAATATTTATCCATGTAGTGAACTTTTGTGTCAAACATGCAGGGTTCGCAGTAATGCGTACCCAAAAAATCACAAGTAAAAGCAATATCATTGCCTTTATCAATTGTGAACATTGAATCTGGCCAGTGCAGAAATGGTGCGGGGCAAAACTCTAGAATATGCCCATTTCCTAAATCCAACTGTTGTCCAGGTTTAACAACATTAAAATTAAGCTGCATATTTGCAATTTGTGCCAAGCACTTTCCGGCAGCAGCAGTGCCGTATATTTGAAGATTTGGATTAAGTTTTAAAAGTTTAATTATACTTCCTGTGTGATCAGGTTCGGTATGATTGACAATTAAATATTCGATTTTAGATATATCGGCAACGGCGGCTATGTTTTCCAGGTATTCATCGAAAAAGTCTTCATGCACAATTTCGATAAGCGCAGTTTTTTCACCTTTTACAAGATATGCGTTGTAGGTCGTGCCATAATCTGCATACATTATAATATCGAAAACTCTTAAAGCCGGATTGGTAACACCAACCGAATATACTCCGTCGTTAATTTTTATTACTGACATGTGGAATTCCTCCAATTAATAATTAGTCTTGCGGTTCAAATTCATCTTTTCCGACGCCACAGATAGGACATGTAAATTCATCCGGCAGATTTTCAAATGCAGTGCCGGGAGCAATATCGTTATCAGGGTCTCCAAGCTCCGGATTGTAAACATATCCACAAACAGTGCATACATATTTCATCCTTTTTTTCACATCCTTTGATATATAATTTTGTTTAGTGTCCCCATTATAACATAAAAATATTCAAACGTATACGACTATGGTGTACAATTATGAAAATTCTTATAATTTACAATTATTTTGGTAAAATTAATTAAATATTAATAATCTATTCACTATTTTTTGGTGGTTTAGTTATATAATATAAATAATGAAACAAAGGAGATTACTTACATGAAGAAAACAAATCCTGTTATGGCGTGCATTACAGCGCAGGAATCATGTGAAAGAATTATTGTTAAAGCTAAAGAATTGGCAAATCATCTTAATACTGCATTGGAAGTTGTTTCAGTTCAACCTAAGCGTATGGAAGCAACCAAAAGAGCAAGAGAAATGAAGTGCCTTGAATATCTCTCCAAAAAAACAGATTGCGCAATAACCGTTATTTACAGCGAGCACCCTTTGGACAGTCTTGCGACACACGCGGCATCAATGGATCCGGTTCATATTTTTACAGGACAGCAAAGTAATGAAAGCGCTTTTGTAGGAAAGCTTTCGGTGCTATGCGATACTCCGATTAGTATGATTACGAGTGAAACAGTGTTTACAATACCGCCACGATCCAGTGTTGCGACATTAAGAATCGTTTGATTTTAAAATTATTTTGAACTTTTAAGAACTGCTTTGTGGCAG
>JAQVYP010000132.1 GCA_029004655.1 Oscillospiraceae bacterium
TTTTCCTTTACCAACAGCACTGTGAAAACAATGGATAAAAGTGAGAAGAGAAGACTTCTTGACGACATAACGCTATATTGCCAGGAAAAGGGGTATAGACGAGATTCTATTTGGACCTTCTCAAATTGTGAGAATGCAAAGTATTCGTCTATGACACGAGATAATTTTCTTGGGTTTGGTTGCTCTGCTACTACACTTTTAAATGATCAGTTTAAGATTAATACATTTTCAGTTGAAGAATATCAAAAACGAATATTTTCCCACAAGCTACCGACTTCGCTTACATTACGTTTTTCAAGAAGACAGCGAATGATATATTATTTGTTTTGGACTGCCTATAGTACATGCGTAAATCCGGATGCCTTTGAAGAGTTTTTCGGCATACCACTAAAAAAGATGTTTGGCTTTGAGATTTGGCTTGCTAAAAAATTGAATTTTATTTTAATGGACAACGGTAAATACTGCATGACGTTAAAAGGCGCATTTTATTATCATTATTACGAGAATTTTTATACTCTTTCTTATATTGATAAAATGTGGGGAATAATGAGAAATAAAGCTTTTCCAAATATGATAAAATTCTAATGCTTTGGGAAATGAGCATATTGTGAATTTAAATTTCTTGCATCTTTTTTGTAGTACCCTTGCATTTTAAGAACCCTGTATTTAAGCTATAAACGGCTTGATTACAGGGTTCTTACTTTTTTGGGTTAAATAATATCAGGAGTTTAAACCCCGTTTTTGAAAATATTATACTAATTCCAATTAAAAAGTGACCAAAATCCTCGCAAATCTTGGTCACTTTTTAATTGGAATTAGTATTAGTTATGTTCATCTTAAAAACCCGACGGCTGCCAGATTTGTGGGAATTCTTTCAACAATCAAGCCTATTTTTTACCTTGCTTACTCAACAACAACGCCCTTTTGCAGCATAATGTTTGCATACAGTGCTTTTTCGCTTGTTGCAATAATTGCATAAGCGGTTTTGGCTTGTTCATAGAATGCAAAACGCTCGATATTTCCAACTGCTTTTGCGCCGCGTTGGTCATTCAATGAAACTATTTTTTTGTATTCTTCCCAAATCGGTGTTTCAACAGTGTCCCCATCCATAACCTGCATCAGATTAACTGGATTTTCTACATATGAATCGAGTGGAAACACCTTTAAAATTGCACTTAGTAATTCCGGCACTCCATGACCGTCACAGCGAATTACCTTTGCATTTTTTCCAATGCTTTCGGCGGGAAAATTGCCATCGGCTATTACCAAACGGTCGCTATGTCCCATCTCGCATAAAACCTTTAATAGCTCCGGAGATAAAATTTGCGGTATTCCCTTTAACATTTTGTTACCTCCAAAATATCATTTTCCAAACATCCTTATTTGAACAGCGGTCCATAAGCCTGACATGCGCGGAAATCTTGTCCCTCTTTGTCCATGCCGAAAGCATTCCATGCTGCCGGGCGGAAAATCTTGTCTTCCGGTACGTTATGCGTACAAACAGGGATACGAAGAATGGAGCAAAGTGATATTAAATCAGCACCGATATGGCCGTATGAAATAGCACCGTGGTTTGCGCCCCAGTTATTCATTAAATCATAAGCAGACTTAAATGCGCCCTCACCTGTTATTCTAGGTGTAAACCATGTGCAAGGCCATGTATAGTCGGTGCGTTTCCAAAGTATATCGGAAACCTCATCTGAAAGATTAACTGTCCAGCCTTCTGCAATCTGCAGAACAGGGCCAATTCCCTTAACAAGATTAAGGCGAATCATAGTAGCAGGCATTTCTGCTCGTGTTAAGAATCTTGATGAGAATCCGCCGCCTCTAAAGTAGCCGTTATCAGCCGCACACCATTCGGTTGCGTCAGTCATAGCATCAATGTCACTTGTCGTAACATCATACCAAGGCTTCATAACACCGTTGCCGTTTTCGTCCTTGCATTCGCCGCAAGCATCAAGGCAGCAAGCGCCGGAGTTGATAAGATGAATAAATCCGTCAGCTTGCAGAGCCTTACCCTCAATGCTGTAGCCTGTTGTTCTCTTAACGGCGTCACCGCTCCAATATGTACGGACATCGGCAAACATCTGAGCACGGTTGGTTAGCAATTTCATAAAGAGCATACCAATCCCGTTAAGAACATCATTTTCCGTTGCAAGAATGTATGGCTCACGCGCACCATTCCAGTCAAACGAAGAATTAAGTAGTGCCTCCGGATAATCAGCATTAGGATAGAAATCTGTCCACTGACGCTGTCCCTGGAAGCCTGCGGCAATTGCATTATGTCCGACCATTTCTTCTTCACAGCCGGCAGGTAAATTTTGATTGCCATTCATAAGGTCTTTAATAATGCACATCATTTTTACGACAAATTCAAGATCCTTTTCCTTCTGCTCATCGCTACTCTTAACAAAGTCAGGATTTTTATCCAAACCGATTTTGCACTTTTCTTTAGTCCATTTTAATGCCTTTTGGAATTCAGCCTCGTCATAAATGCCCTCTGACATTCTTCTGATAATTTCTACCTCGTCAACTGATTCGACGCGCATTCCAAGATATTCTTCAATGAATTCTGGGCTTATGATTGAGCCGCCGATACCCATTGTTACAGAACCGATTTGCAGATATGATTTTCCGCGCATTGTTGCAGCGGCAACTGCGGCACGGCCAAATCTAAGTAGTTTATCCTTAACATCTTCAGGAATTACTGTATCATCCATATCCTGAACATCATGCCCGTAAATTCCGAAAGCCGGAAGTCCTTTTTGTGCATGAGTGGCAAGGACTGACGCTAAATAAACCGCGCCCGGTCTTTCAGTAGCATTAAGGCCCCAAACACCTTTGATTGTCATGGTGTCCATATCCATTGTTTCTGCGCCATAGCACCAGCAAGGTGTAACTGTGAGGGTAATATCAACTCCCTCTTTTTTAAATTGTGCGGCACAAGCGGCTGCTTCACCCACACCACCGATTGTTGTATTGGAAATAACCGTTTTAACCGGCTCTCCGTTTGAATATTTAAGATTTTCTGTGAATAATTTGGCTGCTGACTTAGCCATATTCATAGTTTGGTCTTCCAGTGATTCTCTGACCTTCAGCGGTCCTCGGCGACCATCAATTACAGGACGTATACCAATTACAGGATAATCTCCGATTAATCTACTATTTGACATAAGAAAATCTCCTTTAAAAATATTGTTATTTTAATTGTATTATATTATTGATTATCCATAAATACTTGTGGTATTATAGTTAAAAAGTATAACAATATTCAGATTTTAGGAGATAACATGAAATATTCAGATTTTAATGAGAAAGAGCAACACGGATCTATCGATTTTCCAATCGAATATTACTATGTAACCCCTGCGCATTCACAATATGAAATGCAGATTCATTGGCACAAAGAATTCGAAATTGTACGCGTTTTAGAAGGCACTTTTACTGCTTTTATTGATACCATTAAATATGAAATGAATGAAGGCGACATACTGTTTGTTGGCTGTGGTTCATTGCACAGCGGAATACCATTCGACTGCATCTACGAATGTGTTGTTTTTGATATAAACATGTTACTAAAGCACCACAACGATATTGCAAGCAAATTTTTAAAGCCGCTGATTAACAGCACATCTATAATTAAGGGATACTTGAAAAATGATGGTGACACTGAACTTTCAAAAATAATTGATGAAATATTCAGCATTCTTAAAAACAGCGAAGAATTCAGTGAAATGCTGATATATAGTGTGCTTTATAAATTCTTTTATCATATATTCAACAACAATTATATTTTAGATACGAAACTTTTAACAAACAAAGTACACAATCAAATTAAAACCCTTCACGAATTAATCGATTGGATTGAAAGCAACTATTCTTCAAATATTACCTTGGAAGATTTAGCAAAAGTTTCGGGAATGAGTCCCAAATATCTCTGTCACTTTTTCAAACTGTATACGTCACACACACCGATTGATTATGTTAATTTTTATAGAATAGAATGTGCTTGCAATGAACTTAAAACAAATGATTTTTCGATTACGGATATAGCTTTTCGCTGTGGATTTAACGATTTAAGCTATTTTATAAAGACTTTCAAAAAATACAAAGGTGTTTCGCCTAAGCAATACATAAAACAAGTAGCAACTAATAAAAAGCTATAAATCAAGCGCATCCGCGATTTTGCAATCAACTAAATAATACTTTGTGAAGTTAAATAAATGTGAAAGCAAAAATCGCAATCTCGTCTGCACCGCCGCAAGCAGTGAAACCACAGCTAATGAGGCAACTGAGTTAAATTAAAAATCTTATATTCAAAAAAACCTAAATAACAGGTTTTATTTGTGCAATATCCTTGATTACCTCACCGGCTAAAATCAGCCCGGCAACTGATGGCACAAAGGATATACTTCCTGGAACTTGTCTTCTGATGGTGCATTTCCGCTTTGTTCCCGGAGGACAAACACAATTATATTTGCAACTGTTTTCCGAATCTTCCAGAGGTTTTAATGGTTGTTCTCTAGAGTATACCACTTTCAAATGTTTAATGCCTCGCTTACGCAGTTCTGAGCGCATAACCTTGGCAAGTGGACATACTGATGTTTTGTAAATATCAGCGACTTCAAATCGGGTTGGATCTAACTTGTTCCCTGCTCCCATGCAGCTAATGATTGGCACATTAACTTTTTGCGCGCATTCCACCAATGCTAATTTTGCTGAAACAGTGTCTATGGCATCTATAATATATGAATATTGCGAAAAATCAAATTGGTCAGCATGTTCGGCATCAAAAAAACATTTGTGTACTACCACATTTATATTAGGATTAATATCCAAAAGACGATCTTTCATTACATCGACCTTTAATTTTCCAACTGTTGAACGTGTTGCAATTAGTTGACGATTAATATTAGTTAAGCAAATATTATCATCATCAATTAAATCAATTGCTCCAACTCCGCTTCGTGCCAGTGCATCAGCAGTATATGTGCCAACGCCTCCAATACCAAACACGGCAACTCGCGCGTTTGCAAGCCGTTCCATTGCATCACTACCAAGCAAAAGTTCTGTTCTTGAAAATTGATTTAGCATATTAATAACCATACCTTTCGGGCACAACACACAATTAATATCACACAAAATGGTGATTATTATGCGTCTGTGTCGCAGTTGCCGCAAGGGCTAGAGTGGCACATCTTATACTAATTCCAAATAAAA
>JAQVYP010000133.1 GCA_029004655.1 Oscillospiraceae bacterium
GTACGGCGCTGTGAGTCGACTTCAAAAGATGCTATGGTATCAATTTCGTCGCCCCAAAAATCAATTCTTATGGGCTGTGATGCATCAGGAGTAAAAACATCTACAATGCCTCCGCGCACGGCATATTGGCCGACACCTTCAACCTGTTCACATCGAACATATCCCGCCGCTGAAAATTTTGCTACTAATTCTCTAGTATTAAATTTATCCCCTGTTTTAAGCGAGAAGCAACGCGATTTCAGCATTTCCGGTGTAATAGTACGACCAACGGCAGCGGTGGCCGGACAAATCAGCACGTCAAAATCCCCCTCTAAAACTTTAGAGAGGGTGCCCAATCTTATATGTTCATATTCACGAGAGTGCGAAAGAACCACTCGCGGCGCATATTCTCTGTCTGAAAAAACCAGCGGTTTTAAACCTAGAGAAACAAAATCCTCTGCCGAACGCTGTGCCTCTCCTTCATCTGATACAAGCAGCATCGCCTTGCCGCCATTTTTTTCGATCAAAGATGAAATAACCGCAACGCGGTGAATGTGAGAGACTCCGAAAACTGCAGCCGGAATTGCACCGTTTTTATGCGCCTGTGATAGCTCGGAAAACTCACGCGTTTTTGAAAGAACTGATGTTATAAATTGCATTTTTACCTACCGATTATATTTATTCATGGCATCCTCGATGCCGTTGTTCACAATACATTCTGCTGCTATTGCTGCTGTTTTAATAGATTCCGTAATTTTTGCATTATCGTCGCCTTTAAAGCAGGACAAAACCCAGTCAGCCAGATCATAATCCGGATGAGGTTTCTTACCAACTCCGATTTTAATCCTCATAAAGTTATCTGTTCCCGACTGTTCTATAATATTTCTCATTCCGTTATGTCCACCATCAGAACCTTTTCGCCTCAACCTTAATCGTCCCACGTCAAGAGAAACATCATCGAATATTATAATCGTGTTCTCCGATTGGATTTTGTAAAATTTAAGTATCGGCACCACTGCCTCACCGGACAAATTCATAAAAGTCTGCGGTTTAATTATCAAACACCGTTTACCCGCAATATTAATCTCACCGAAAAATGCATTATACTTATTTTTAGAAAGTTTGGCATTATGATCTTTTGCTATTACATCAGCACAATTAAATCCAACATTGTGGCGCGTCCCCTCATACTTGGCTCCCGGATTTCCAAGGCCGACAATTGCAAAGTCATAAGCACTTTTTTCGTTCTGACCTTTAAAAAACATCTGTATCCATTACCTCACAAAATAAACCGAATAAAATTTCGGTAATCCTATATTTTATAAACTTTAGCCGCATTTTTATATTTAAGCAACAATATTGCAAAAAAAATGTAGCTTGAAGCAATCATTACCACTGTTACTCCGATTACAATTATACTTGCAACCGAAATTCCCGTAAACGAAACGATTTTAGCTTCTGTTTTGTCCCAATAAAGTACAAATATCATGGATGATACAGCCTGTAACACGCCTATAACAAGGCTGAAAATCCCTGCGGTTTTACAAAACGCCGTATGTGGAACATTATTTCTCACTGTTCTAATAATATTAATAATAGCACAACAAATTGCAATGTAGCCAACCAACCCGATAACGCCAATCCCCATTGATGTAATATCAGCACCTAAATTGGCACTTACTGGCAGATTTAAAAAGTTTCCTATCTGCTGAAAAACCCCGCCTGCGTTGTGTAAGAGCGCCCATATCGAATGGAAGAAAAATGCGACGAACACCCCACACTCAATGATTTTGCCCAATAATATTACCCTTAACCCTGACGTACCAAGCCACTTATCACATCTACCGGACGAAATGTAGGCAATCATCATTCCGATTGCAGAAACCGCAAACACAGGCGTAAGGCGCATAAAAAACATTGGTGCAGTTCCCACAATAAACATCAAAGCACTGGCGCAAAGCATGAACACCGCATAAAGCAAAACCAGCGGTGATGAAAGGATTTTTCTAACACTGATAATAAGTGGCGGTTCATAATTAATCATATCATTATTCATATCACATTGATTCTCTTTATATGTATACATTATTACACATCAATTCTATAGATTTTCAGCCGTCAAAAATGCCAAAAGCACTTTGATATGAAACTTATTACTTCAGAGAAAGCCACCAAAGCAACTAAGGACAACCCTATAATTGAAAGTATAAACCCCACATCTGCAATACGCCTTCCCGGATATCCAAGCGGAATTTCTCTTTTCGATTTGTTACCAAAAAGCAGAGCCAACACGCCTAATATTGTTGGAAAAACAATTGCTTCGCAGGTTATAATTGAGAGTATCCCAAGAACTAATGCTGCAATTGCATAATTTTTTGAATTTTGTATTTCGGGCTGATTATAATAGTATTGTTGTTGATATTTGTACGGTGGTTTGTTGTTTGGATAATAGTAGTATTGCTGCTTATAGGGTGGCGGAGGCGGACATTGCCCATAATTATTTTGCCAGTAAGCTTGTTGACCACCTTGCTGGTTATTTCGTTGGTTGCTTTGCTGGCTATCTTGATGTTCACCTGGTTGGCTACTTTGCTCACTATCTTGCTGTTGGTCACGATAATCGTTATTATCCATCTTTCCACCCCGATCAATACATTTTTAATATAAGCATATGATAACATTTTATCAATAAATATTCAACAACTGTTTCTTAATTACAAATTATTTAAATATTAACAATTTCTTAATTTATTATCATATAAATAACGATGCTTGACTTTTCTTATTTTGGGTTATATTATATGTATATACGTTTAAAACGTCGATAAGGACAGTAGCGTGGAATTTGTTTTCCAGAGAACGGCGGTCGTTGGCTGTAAGCCGCCCAAAACATTTCCAGTGCGAAAACCACCTTTGAGTGCGAATCGAAACAAGATTTGCCGTTTGCACTACGTTACAAGTGCTGTTTCATTTTTTGAAACGTAAGTGGCACTTTTTGGTGCAATACGGGTGGAACCGTGGAGTTGTGTGATAGACTTCATCCCTTTTGTTTGGGGGATGTTGTCTTTTTTTATACCCATAACACTTTTTGGAGGAATAAATATGATAAAAATTAAACTTAAAGGCGACGTAATTAAGGAATTCGAAAGTGGAATCACGCCTTATGAAGTTGCACTATCCATTGGTGCAGGGCTTGCGAGAGCAGTTTGCGCTGCAAATATTGATGGCAAGGATGTTGATTTGCGTACACCAATTACAAGCGACTGTCAACTTAATCTTTTGACTTTTGAAGATGAATATGGCCGCCGTGCATTTCGTCACACTGCATCACACATTATGGCTCAGGCGATTAAAAAACTATACCCTCAGGTAAAGCTTGCAATTGGCCCAGCTATTGATAACGGATTTTATTATGATTTTGATACTGACATTGTTTTCACTTCCGAGGTCTTGAATTCGATTGAAGCTGAGATGAAAAAAATCGTCAAAGAAAACATTCCTCTTGAGCGTTTTACCATGCCACAGAATGATGCAATCGAATACTTTAAAAAATCCGATGAGCCTTATAAGGTTGAGCTTATTGAGAATTTGCCGGAAAGCGAAGAAATCAGTTTTTATCGTCAAGACGGTTTTACAGATTTGTGTGCAGGTGCTCACTTAATGTCCACCGGTGGAGTTAAGGCATTTAAACTCACCTCTGCCACCGGCGCTTACTGGCGCGGAGATTCCAAGAATAAAATGCTTCACCGTGTTTATGGAACTGCTTTTCCAAAAGCAGCTGAGCTTGAAGAATATTTAGCAGCCGTTGAAGAAGCCAAAAAGCGTGACCACAACAAGTTAGGACGTGAACTTGAATTGTTTACAACCTCTGATGTCATCGGTCAGGGGCTTCCTATCATGCTGCCAAAGGGCGCAAGAGTTATTCAGCTTTTGCAACGCTTTGTTGAGGATGAAGAACAAAGACGGGGATGGTTGCTCACCAAAACACCACTTATTGCAAAAAGTGATCTTTATAAGATTTCCGGTCACTGGGATCATTACCAGGACGGTATGTTTGTTTTAGGCAATGAAGAAACCGATGCCGAAGTTTTTGCTCTAAGACCTATGACCTGCCCGTTCCAGTATCAAGCGTATCTTAACCGCAGCAGATCCTACCGTGATTTGCCGCTGCGTTATAACGAAACCTCCACACTTTTCAGAAATGAGTCTTCCGGAGAAATGCACGGACTTATCCGTGTTCGCCAGTTCACAATTTCAGAGGGACATTTGATGTGCACTCCTGAACAGCTTGAGGATGAATTTAAAAATTGTTTGGAACTTGCAATATTTATGCTTAAAACTATCGGCCTTGATAATGATGTTTCCTATCGTTTCTCTAAATGGGATCCAAACGACACTGAAAAATATATCGGAACTCCTGAGCAATGGGATGAAGCTCAATCTACAATGGAAAAGATTCTTGATCACCTCGAAATTCCTTACAAGATAGGAATCGGTGAGGCAGCCTTTTATGGTCCAAAGCTTGATATTCAAATTAAGAATGTATACGGTAAAGAGGATACTCTTATTACGATCCAAATCGATCAAATGTTGGCAGTTAAATTCGGAATGGAATATACAGACAAGGACGGAATCAAAAAGAATCCATACATTATTCACCGCACCTCCCTTGGCTGCTACGAAAGAACGCTTGCACTTCTTATTGAAAAATATGCTGGGGCTTTCCCACTTTGGCTTTCTCCTGAGCAGATTAGAATTCTTCCGATTGCCGACCGTCACCACGATGCCGCTTTTGCATTAAAGAAAAATTTGATGGATTTGGGTATTCGCGTTGAAGTTGATGACCGCAGCGAGAAAACCGGATACAAAATTCGCGAATCACAGTTGGACAAAATACCATATACGCTTGTTATGGGTGATAAAGAAATCGATGAGAATTCTGTTTCTGTTCGTCGCCGCGGCGAGGGCGACATCGGAAGTATGCCGATTGATGAATTTATCGAATTAACCTTAGCAGACGTTAAATCCAAGAAAATCTGGTAATAACATTTTATTTTCCTAAAAAGTAAAACTGGAGTCATATTTGTGACTCCAGTTTTTGTTGTGCTTATACTAATTCCAAATAAAAATCAACCAATCTTCGCGGTCTTTTGTTTGCGAGACTGCGTTGTCGTTCTCGGCGGGCGATAGCCCGCCTTCGTCCTCCGCCTTGTCTCACAAACAAAATCCTCG
>JAQVYP010000134.1 GCA_029004655.1 Oscillospiraceae bacterium
CCGCTTTTTATATATAGGACATCTCTAAAAACTGCATTTTAAAATATACCAACAGCATAAGACGGGGCTTTTTAAGCCTTTACCTGATGAAAAACAGGGTTTATAGAGGTTGCCTATATTTATTCAAACAAGTTCACACGAAATTCACACGAAATAATATAGGCATAAAAAATCGCCAAACTCAAATAAGAGAATGGCGATTTTTATGTGTTATTCAATTTATGCGAATTCGTCCTCTAACATTAATAACCACCATCTTTTTCAAACATTTTCATCAGTAACCTCGTTTTCAACAGTGATTTTTAATTTTTTAACAATCGAAATTAAGAGTGTAGGCAGAAGCCCAACCAGCCAATGTTTATACACATCGACTTTTTGAAGGGTTTAATATAGTTAAAATTGTCGGTAATAAAGGTTTCTATCATAATCGTTTATACATTATTGAAATATTTTAATTCGAACCTACGAAGAGTTTCATGCAATTTATCGTGGGTTCCTTTTCCCATAACCTTTTCTTCAAATTCTTCAAATTGCTGAAGTAGTTTTGCTTGCTGCTCCATTGGTAGCATCTTATCGCCCATTGGAAAAAGTACCTTATTTTCCTTTTCAATGTGAGCACGCATCAAATTAAAATAGTCTGTTGCAGCTTCTGTGAATCTGTTCGCATTTAACGCTCCGTTTTCGGTTGATGCTCCCATTTCAGCGATGTACTTTCTTCCCTCATTGTGTTCAATAAGCATATGACCGATAGGCCCATTCTCGTTTGGGATACCAACCTTTTCCATTGCGGGGAACATAAGACCCTCTTCCTTGCCGTGGTGACATTTATCAGCAAATAGTCGTAAGAAGTTAACCATATCCTCAATGTCATTGATATCTATTTGACCTGTTTCCTTTACTGTTCTCACCATTTGTTCGAGAATCTCAAGCCCAAAAAGAATACCTTCGTGTTCATTCCTTAAATCTGCACTTGCACAATTCATATTTTTCTCCCTTATTATACATTTTTGCAGTTTTTCTGAATCGTTCGGTATTTATTGGCAAAGGGCTTTTGCTATTTCAACAGCTTTGTTAAAATCCTCTTCAACAGGATTCCAATTGCACTTGATTTCTGGCTGTACAACTTCAAAACCTGCGTCGGTCAACCGTTCACGGAGGACCTTGGGGGATTCTCCGCTCCAGCCGTAACATCCAAAAACCGCAGCTTTTTTGTTTTTAAATTTGAGTTCCTTCAGAAAATCGAGCCAACCGCCCACGGAAGATAAAATATTCTGACCGACGGTGGGGGAACCAAGCGCAACTGCCTTTGACTTGAAAATCTCGGTCATTATATCATTTTTGTTTGTATGCGAGATATTGAAAATCTTCACCTTTGTATCAGGCGAGATCTTTGAGATCTCCGCCCCAATTCTATGCGCGAGTTGTTTTGTGCCATCCCACATGGTGTCATAAGCAATGGTAATCTGATTTTCTTGATAATTCTGAGACCATTCGTAATATTTCTCTACAATCTGTAGAGGCTTGTCCCTCCAAATTGAACCATGGCTCGTGGCTATTATATCTATTGGCAGATTCAATGATTGAATCTCTTCGATTTTCCTTTTTACAAGCGGTGAGAAAGGATTCAGAATGTTGGCATAATATTTGATTGCCTCTTCCCAAAGCAGGCATTGATCTGCCTTGTCGTTAAACAATTCCTCAACGGCATAATGTTGACCGAATGCATCATTGGAAAACAGAATGTTGTCGTGTGTCATATAGGTTGCCATGCTATCCGGCCAATGTAGCATTTTCATTTCAACGAAAACAAGCTTTTTTCCGTTTCCGATGTCTACGGAATCACCAGTCTTGACAACCTGGAAGTTCCATTCGGGATGATGATATTGCCCTGTCAAAGACTTGACGGCATTAGCTGTGCAGTAAATTGGCGTATTGGGGATTTTCTCTATTAGTGCGGGCAATGATCCACTGTGATCAACCTCTCCATGGTTAACAACAATAAAATCGATAGATTTTAAGTCAATCTCATGTTCCAGATTATTGAGAAATTCTGTAGAATGGACTTTCCATACTGTATCAATCAGTACTGTTTTTTCTTCTTTAATCAGATAAGCATTCTGACTTGATCCATGATTGATCGAAAAATCCGCGCCATGAAATGATTCCAACTCCCAGTCAATTTTACCGATCCAAAAGACGTTGTTTTTAACTAACTTTTTCATTGGTCTTCCCCCTAGAAATTTGCAAATTTATTTTGATAACCGCTAATTATAATAATCCTTTTAAACAATACCATTGATTTCTTCCAACCCAGACTTGTTTGAAATGATGATTTTCTTGTGACCCTTCAACTCTATTAGGCCTTCGTCCTGAAATGACGTTAATTTCCTGCTTAATGTTTCCTGACTCATGCCAAGCTGGGAAGCAAAATCTCTCTTTGTCATATTCAAAACAACTTCTTTTTTTCCCTCAGACAAAGAAAGCAATGCCTGTGCCAAGCGTTGCTCGACTGTGCTTAGGTTAATCGCTTCTATAAGTGTTTCTGCCTTTTCCAAGCGCTTGCTCATCTCATCCATAATCTTAAAAGCAATGGAGGCATATTTTGCCACAAGCTCCTTGAGCTTTGAGCCTTCAACAACGCACATTGTGGTAGTTTCCAATACCTCTGCATTGTCAGTCAGGGGCAACGAGCTGAAAAGAGAGAG
The DNA here is from genome assembly GCA_029004655.1 of Oscillospiraceae bacterium. Taxonomy (GTDB): domain Bacteria; phylum Bacillota; class Clostridia; order Oscillospirales; family Acutalibacteraceae; genus STF2-152. Next base: position 2,706 of record JAQVYP010000134.1, read on the forward strand.
CTCTCCCATAAATTCACCGGGGCCGACAACCCGTATCACCTGTTCTTTACCATTTGAGTTTAACCTGGATATTTTCACCCTGCCGGTATGCAATACGAATAGTGTTCCACCTTTATCGCCTGACATGTATACCATTTCACCCTTTTCAAAGGTTTGAGCTGAAGTGATATAGGCAATTTCCATCATTTCTTCATGCGATAAGCTGCTGAATATCGGTACACTTGCTATGCAATTTGAGTGACTATTTTCGTGATGATTACACTCCATTTTTAGCTCCTCCCCAGGTTGCAATTATCTTAAATTAGTTTTTTGATTTGCCATACTGAAGTAAACGGACTGCATTTATAATTACCAATAGCACCGAAGCTTCATGAACCAACATACCAAATGATAAATTTACTGTTTTCATAAGCACTCCTGCTAATAGTAATGCTGCCACTAATAATGCAAAGGATATGTTTTGCTTCATGTTTCTTACAGTTGCTCGGCTTAAGCCTACTGCATAGGAAAGCTTCCCGACCTCTGACGACATCAGCACAACATCAGCAGTTTCCATTGCAACATCAGAGCCTACTCCGCCAATAGCAATTCCCAAATCGGCAGAGGCTAATGCAGGAGCGTCATTCACACCATCGCCAACCATTGCTACGCTTCCGTACTTACTCTGAAGCTCACCTAACACCCTTACTTTATCCTCAGGGAGCAGCTCACTGTAATAATCATCAAGTCCAACTTCCTCTGCAATTTCCTTAGCGGCGAGCCTGTTGTCCCCTGTCAGCATAACGACCTTCTTAATGCCCTGTGACTTCAAATTAGCAACCAAAGCCTTTGCATCGTCCCTTACAATATCAGCTATAGATATTATACCATATATATGGTCCGCTTTACCAATAATAATTGCTGTTTGTCCTTTTTGTTCTTCGCTTCTCAGATAGTCTTCATGGCTTTCAACATTAATTCCGTGATTACCGAATAACTTTCGGTTGCCGATAAGATATTCTTCGCCGTCTAGAATGAACCTCAGACCCTGACCAGTTACTATCTCGGCATCGTCCGGCACTACATTGGTTTTTCCTAATCTTTCTGTTGCCTTGGAGATGATAGCCTTTCCAAGCGGATGTTCAGAATAGGATTCACCAATAGCGGCAATTCTTAGTAATTCATCTTGATCAATATCAAATGCTTTGATTTTAGTAACACTCGGTTTTCCAATGGTTAAGGTACCTGTTTTATCAAAAGCTACGACCTTTACAGTCCCCAGCTTTTCCATGATATTGCCACCCTTGACAAGCACACCGTGCTTTGCACCGTTTCCGATACCTGCAACGATGGACACGGGAGCAGATATAACCAAAGCTCCGGGGCAAGCTATAACCAAAAGCGTTAATGCGAGTATAATATCCTTTGTGATTAAAAATATTATTACAGATAAAAGAATAATTGCCGGGGTATAGTATCGAGAAAACTTTTCAAGAAATTTTTGCGTTTTTGCTTTTTTATCCTGTGCATCCTCCACCATTTGCAATATTCTTGCAAATGTTGTGTCCTCTCCAACCTTATCGGCTCTGATAATTAAATATCCGGATTCAATAATCGTACCTGAGAATACCGTTTCATCTATACTGCGACTTATCGGTATTGATTCGCCTGTTATCGCTGCTTGATTAATGTATGCAGAACCTTCGATGACAGTGCCGTCAACCGATATTTTCTCACCGGACTTTACTATAACCAAATCGCCCTGTACAACTTCCTCTGGGGTAATTTCTAATTCGACGCCATTTCTTTTTACTCTTGTTATATCAGGAGATAAGTCAAGCAGTGCCTTAATAGAGGACCTTGTTTTTTCTATTGTTCTCGATTCCAAATAATCTCCCAGCATAAACAGGAAGGTTACCGCTGCGGCTTCCCAATATTCGCCTATAATGATCGCGCCGATTACCGCAATAGATACCAAAGCATCAATACCCACAATGCGGTATCTTAATGCACTGATTGCCTTTTTAAAAATCGGGGTGCCTGCTATCACTGTTACAGCCAACATTAGTACAATAGTAATAACTTCATATCCAATGAGTTCTTTTAAAACAAAAGATACTGCAGCAAGAACTCCTGATACTAACAATGTTTTCCCTTTTGTTGGTTTAGTTATTTTCCAAAAATGCTTTATATGGCTTCCCATGATTTGCACCCCTTTCTCTTACTTCTCGCTTAAAACATTATAACCTAGTTTGTTGATTTTGTTCTTGATGTCTTCCGATGTGATTGCAGCTTCATCAAAGCTCACCTTTACCCTTGAAGTATTGAACAACACCTCAGACTCTTTGATTCCGTTTGTCTTTTTCAGCATTCCTTCGATCTTTGCAATGCAGCTAGGGCATGAAACTGTTTCTAATTGATAAGTTCTGTTTGTCATTATGAATGACCTCCTTTTTGTTTGTGTCTTTAGTATACTTGATAAATATAGTAAATACTTTGACGTAGGTCAAAAAAGAA
>JAQVYP010000135.1 GCA_029004655.1 Oscillospiraceae bacterium
ACTTTTATCTCAAAGGGCAAACCACCGTTTAAAAGCATTTGATTAAAGAAAATCTTTACTGCTTCTGTTGTCGTCATTCCAAGCTGTGCCAGTAATGCGTCTACATTCTTTTTGGTTTCCGGTTCTACTCTTAAATGTATTGTTTCAGATTTAGCCATTTCAATCACCTCACTATTAGTATATGTAAATTGTATCACTAAATATACATTTTGTCAAGATTTTTAATTTAAAATCAATGTTTTGTATCACATTTTTTAAAAAGTATCCATTATTGACATCAAAGGCAAGAACATAGAAATGACAACGGTGCCGGCGAGAACGCCTACTACGATAATCATTAAGGGTTCGATCATTGAGGTGATCTTCTTAACACTTCCGTCAATTTCTTTTTCATACTGATTGGAAATGCGAGAGAGAACCTCATCAGTTTTGCCTGTATTTACTCCAACCTCAATAAGCTGTATCATAAACTCCGGGAATTTACCGCCCTTTGATAATGCAAGTGAAAGATTAAGCCCTGACACCTCAACCAAATGTGCCGCTTTTTCTATCATACGGCGTATGTAGGTATTCTTTACTGCATTTTGCGTAATATTTAGTGACCGTACAAGAGGTATTCCGCTTTCCTGCATTGCAGATAAACTTTTGCAAAAGCGTGATAACTCCAGTTTTTCTATAATCTTCCCGAATAACGGAAGTTTTATTTTAAACCTATCTGCGCTGTACTTAAATTCCTTGTTACGGCACATGAATTTATACAATGCAATTCCGGTAATAACAAGAACAATAAAAAGCGGTGTTGTTTTTTTCATTCCTGTTGACACTGCTATGACTATTTTTGTAATTGTAGGTAACTCACCACCAAGTCCAATAATTGTTTCTGATATACTCGGCACAACCAAGGTCATAAGCACCCACAATACAATTACCATTACAACACAAATTATAATCGGATAGGTCATTGCTCCTTTAATTTTTTTCTTAAACTCAAGTTCTCTTGACATTTCGGTTGCTACACGGTTTAATGTTTCGGGAACATTGCCGCCTTCCTCACCGCTTTTTATTTGCTGAATTGTAGTAACCGTAAAATAGCTTGTGTTTTCCATTGATTCATGAAGCGATAAGCCTTTTCGTATGCCGTCAGCAAGCGGTCGTGACAGCGCTTTTATTTTATTGCTTGCTCCATTATCCCGAAGTATTATAAGTGCGTCATACAGTGCTATATCGGTATTAAGCATAAAAGCAAGCTGCTCAAAAAACTCTAAGATTGTTTTCTTTGTAATTCTGTCAGAAAATGAATGGAACGTCTTTCTAAGGCTCAAGAAATCTGCCATTGGTGAAATCTCAACTATTGTCAAGCCCTTGCTTTTCAAATTCTCAACAGCCGCTTCTTTGGTATCTGATGTAATTACACCTCGAAATATCTTGTTACTGTTAGCCGCTTTTGCACGATAATCAAAGTACAGCATTATCTTTATCCTCCGTAATGACAACACTTGCTCCCGGTATCGGCTCCTGATACATAATAAGCTGTAAGGTGACAGAAAGTGTCATTATCTCACCGTTATCGTAGGTTTCATTACTGTTTGTAAGAAGAACAACCTTATATCCGGAAGATTTATATGCAGTCGGCTTTAACAGTTCATTTAGCCTGTCATTTATATTTCCGTTATTCGTGTTCGGCGGTGTCGGCGTTGGTTCGGGCGTTGGTTCGGGCGTTGGTTCGGGCTGTACAGGTTCTCGCTGAGGTTGCTGCTGTGGAATTTGCGGATTAGGTTCTAAAGGCACAGACGGAAATTCGGGTAAAGGTTCAATTGTCATAGGAAGTTCCGGAATTGTTTCATCTACGGGGGCTTCCTCTGTTTCTTCTTTTGGCTTTATAGGATCATCATACCATTCTAAATTTGAAAACGAATCAAATTTGCGTTGTAAATACGGATATTCCTTATCCTGCCGAAGTGACATAGAACCGACACTGTACCTTATACCCATTAAATCAATACGATTGCAAACAGCATTTATACTCTTAAATGTTCCTCTGATTTCAAAATCAAAGGTTTCTTTCCATACGCCGTTTTCACATTCCGTTCCTAAATCATTAAACTTGATTACCTGTGCACCGTCTTTGTTTGCAGCATCACTTAAAAATACAAGAAATTCCTCTTTTGTAAGAGTTTTTGCTGTTTCCGATTTCTTTATTTCTGATATTTGCTTTACAAGATCCTCATTATCCGAATTAAACTGCTTTAGATGTTTATCAGTTTCAGATTTGTCTGTAAGCGTTGTTTTAAGTGCAGTTTTTTCGTCCTTTAGTGCTGATATTTTATTGCCGAGAGGTGTATAAATAAGATTAACCGAGCCGTAAATTACAATTACAGCGGCAAGCACACATAATATTATTCTGTCCCTTACTGTTAGTTTATTCATTTAACGCACCTCCAAAACTGCTTCAAATATTGTTATTTTCTCTGCAGCATTAAAAACCTGTTCCTCAATACCCGAAAGAGTTATATTTGATATTTCCGGCATAGATGACAGCTTATATATGTACTTTGAAATATCCTGTGTGTTCTTTGCAAAGCCTCTTAAAACTATTTTTTCACCCGATAGATCTTTTTCATATTTTGCCGATTTTGTTTCTTCTTTTTTTGCTTTGTCATCGGCTATGTTTGATGAATCGTCGTTGTTTTCCTCCGATTTTTTATCTGCTTCATTAGTAGCCGTATCTTTGATTTCATCTGTAGATTCCGGCTGCTTCGCCGTTTCAGAAGAAGCTGCATTTTCTTTATTTTCTTTCTTTTCGGGCAGAACCATTCTGTCAACGCTTTCAACGGATATAATTGTAAGTCCTTCAGGCTTGTTGTATTCAAGGTAATCCATAAAGGAATAGAATCCAAAAAAGTCTTTTTTCTGCTCTGTTAAAAAATTCTGATTACTTGTTATCTGTTTTTCCAAATCCGCTATTTTTGCCTTTGCCGTGTTATATTCCGTGTTCTGTTTGTTAAGACTTCCGATATTCAAGTTCAAAACACCTATGTATATAAGCATACCGAGAATAAGCACCGCAAATATACCGCCTATACACGAACCGCTAATAATAAGGTAACGGCTTATGATTTTACTTTTGTATTCGGCAGGCAGCAGATTTATTTTCTTTTTCCCAAACATTTTTGAGCCTCCTTAAAGATAAGTTTGTACAGCCATTCCGACAGCATTATTAAAGCTCCCATCAAGCTGCATAGTCTGTGCCGATATTACATAATCGCTGCCGCTTTGACTGTCAACATCGCTTATATTAAAATTATCAATTGTTATGTATCCGTCATTTCCAAGCCTTTTTTCCAAATCGGGAATAAGTGTTCCTGTCCAAATTATTTTTGTAATTGATACAATATCATCTTCAAACATCTGTATAACACGGTTAATTTCATTTTGCAGTGCCGACATCTGAAAGCTTACGACTTCCTCAAGTGCTGTATTATCCGTTTTTATACCACATTTCAGCCTGTCAACAATATCTGGTATTCCGACACCTGTTTCACCAAAAATTGTGTTTACAATACTTTCAAAGCCAATATCTATTTCACGGCAGTATATCGGTATGTTTTGCAGGCTTACAGTAATCTTTGTTGTTTTTTGCCCGAAATCTGCCAGAAGTTTATTTGTATGCTCAAAATCATTCCCAAAAAGGTCTGAAAACCAAATCTGACTGCAAAAGCCATCACAAATAAGCCCGACCTTAATTTTTCTTATTGTAAATTCGGACAGAATAGGAAGTACGGTGCTTTTCGATGTCGTAGAAAGCAGGCAATACATAACGGTATCGCCGTTTTCTTCACGCTTACCGAGATAACCCCAATCAATAATATGTGTAAGAGGGGAAATGCGGTTAAAGTTATAATGCTCACTCTTAATATGCTTATCCAAATCCTTTTCTTTTATATTACGAACCTCAATTATTTTAGAAACTGTCATATCACTTGGAAGCGATAATGACACCTCGCAATTTCTTATGCGGTTTTGACGAATAAACCCGGCTGTAAGCTTTGTAAGCTCATGTGCGTTAATTTCATCATCAAGAAATACATTGCCGCTGTCAATTTTATCCGAGCAGAATATTACTGCATGCTTATTTTCAAACTTTACCCCGATAAGCTTTATATATTTATGCCCGACATCAACAATCACCTTTGTGCTTTTTACAATATTGTTTTTAATCAATATATCCAATTTGGTTTTACCTCCTGTTAAAATAGATTTTCAAAATGTAATACTCGGTGGAGTTCATCAAGCGTTGTATAACCTTTAAGCGCCTTATCAATTCCGTCATCAAAGATAGTTTTCATACCGTTTTTCACCGCAAGCCTTTCAATTTCTGCCGTTGTGGTATCAGCATTTATGCTATCTCTTATTTCAGTATCAAGCACTAATAATTCCTGAACGGGAATGCGTCCGCTGTAGCCTGTGCCGTGGCACTTTGAGCAGCCTTTTCCACGATACAGTTTTATTTCATTCGGGTTTTTAAAAAGTTTTCTGTATGGTGAATCAGACGGCAGTGTATATTCTTCCTTGCATTCACTGCAAACACGCCTTACCAATCTTTGACTTACAACAGCATTTAATGTTGAAGCCACCATATACGGTTCAACCCCCATTTCTATAAGCCTTACAATAGATGCCGCAGCAGAATTGGTATGAAGTGTTGAAAATACAAGATGACCTGTATTTGATGCTTGAACTGCAACTCTTGCAGTTTCCTCATCCCTAATTTCACCTACAAGAATAATATCGGGGTCCTGTCTTAATATCTGCCTGAGTGCCGGAGCAAAGCCAAGCCCGATTGCTTCACAAACCTGAATTTGTACAAGACCGTTAATTCTGTATTCAACCGGGTTTTCAATTGTTATAATACAAACATCAACCTTGTTAAGCTCTGATATTGCACAATACAAAACCGTAGATTTTCCTGAACCCGTAGGACCTGTGATAAGCACTATACCATTCGGACGCTGTATAACATCGCGGAATTTACGCTCATTTTCTTCTGAAAAACAAGCCATACCGATATTAAAATCAGTACGGCTGTTATCAAGTAATCGTAGAGTTATTTTCTCACCGTTTATTGTCGGAACAGCGCCGACACGCATATCAATCATCTTGCCGTTAATCTTAAGCCGTATCGCTCCGTCCTGCGGTAT
>JAQVYP010000136.1 GCA_029004655.1 Oscillospiraceae bacterium
TAAAAACCAGATTGCTTTTATTTGAGGTGCCTTAAGGTTTGCTTAAATTCCGTAATCACAAGTTTCTTAATTTCTGATTTATCTGCGCTATTAAAGATGTTGAATTCATTGATGATTTGTGCAGGTACACCGTTTATAAGGAACATTCGATTGGATAGTGCCAAAGCTTCATCAATATTGTGAGTTACAAGTATTGTGGAACTCATTCTAGACCTTGATAGGTTTGCAAACCATTTAATAATATCCGTCTTTGTTGGAACATCCAGCCCACTAAACGGTTCATCGAGCAAATTGACTCTTTTGCCCATCATGTATGTTCTTAGTAATAATATACGCTGCCTTATATCTTTGCTTATTTGAGATGGATAAAGGTCGGCGGTATCACTGAGGTCAAAAAGGGACAGCTCTTTTTTTACATTTAAATCCACAAAATTCTCACTTTGCATCGATAACTCAGCAACTGCTTGTAATCCATTTTCAATCGTTTCATTAGGTGTTAATATGGCTGATTGAGTCATTTTTCCTACAAAGCCGACTTTACCTGTAATGTTGATTCCATCAAGCGATATGTTTCCTTTATCGGGCATTTCCTGCCCGGATATTATGTTTAACAGAGTCGTCTTTCCAGTACCGCCTAGGCCCAAAATGCTGACGGTTTCATTTCTCTTTACGGCAAACGAAATGCCATCAAGAACTTTCTTGTTTCCATAGCTTTTTTCAATTTTATATATTTCCAGCAAAAAATTCAGCCCCACTTTCACGTTTAATGATATGAAAGTGGGGCTTGTAATATTATTCTTTAATAATTTTTTTGATTTGTGGAGTCTTGAAAAGTATTACTGCACCAATCATGGTGAGAATCAGTTCAGGGAGCATGTAAGCACCGTTGTAGCAGATAGAGTAAAGAAATGGATTTGACCATTCTTCAGGCATAAAACTGGCAAATAGAACAGTTCCCGAAAAAACATGACTTGCAAATCTGATGAAAAGTGTCATGGCAATACCGCTGCAAATTCCAACCAATCCTTTGCTTCTGAATATTCCGGCAAGACCCAAAATACCAAAAGCGATTATATAATCAAAGATTATGCATGCAACTAATACTACAGGTGTTAGTCCCCAACCCAAGATGCCATCAAAGATTAAACCTAATCCAAGTTGAATTACAGCATACAAAAGTGATGTAAAGGTGCCCCATTTGACTCCATATTTAATTGAAACCAGAGCAATAGGAAGCATGCTTAGCGGGGTTAACGTTCCGCCCAGCGGCATTTTATATAATGGTATCATGCTAAGAACTGTTGCAAGGGCAAGCATTATCGCTGTTAAGGCCATTCGTTGAGTTTTCTCCTTGATTTGAACTTGTTGTTTCATCTGTTTTAGTTCCTTCCAATAAATAAATTCTAATTGAATGCCCGTATTAGCGGTTTTACCGAGAAAATAGAAAAAACGCCACGGGATGAATACCCATGGCGTATAAGACAACTACATTTCCTACGTCGGCATTATCCGAATCAGGTTCAAGGGTCCAGAACGTCTACGTTCAATCTCAGCCAACTCACTTGTTAGCTCCCCTATAATTCAATTGTGTAAATATTATAACATAAGGACTGTATTTGTCAAGCGCTTTTAACGGTTCAGGTTTCCACTTAATAGCATAACACTTGTAATAGCGGCAATCGGTGCAGTTTGTGCCCGCAAAATGCGAGGACCTAATGTAGAACAAATTGCGCCAGCAACTTGAATGTCTTCGGCTTCCTTGACATCAAATCCACCTTCCGGTCCAATGACAACAGATGCCGTTTTAATGGTGGAGTTAACGCTGTCTTGAATCGGGTTTCCTCCCATTTCATAGAAAAACAATGAGCAATCATAATCTTTCATCTGCGCATAACATTCAGCGAAGCTAATGCATTCGCATACTTTGGGAATCATGCCTCGACCGCTTTGGCCGGCAGCTTCAAAAGCGATTTTCTGCCAACGTTCTATTTTTTTGTGCATTGATTTTGCATCCGGCCTTGAAATACAGCGTTCAGATAGCACAGGAACTATTTTCGTAACACCTAACTCAACCGATTGCTGAACAATTGAATCCATTTTGTCTGCTTTAGGCAAACATTGATATAAAGTTACAGATACGGTGGCCTCTGTTTTATTCTCCACAGATTTAAGAATATTAAAATCAACGCGTTCTGCCGATATGGCAGTTATTTCACATAAGAAGTCTGTTCCGGCAGTGTCCGACACGGTAAGCTGCTCTCCGATTTTCATTCTAAGTGAACGTGCAATGTGGGAAGCATCTGATCCGTCAATATAAGGCTGGCTTTTAAAGTTTTCTTTGAAAAATCTGGGCATTGTTATTTCTCCGAATCTTCTTCATTATCTTTTTTAGCTTTGTCAAACAAATAATCGGTAAGGTTAAGCGCTTCATCTTCCGAATTTAAAATCGTTTCATCAATTTGAAATCCGCCCTCAAATCCACTGTATATATTATCTGTGATTTTGGGTAGAGGAACGTCAACATCCACAAAGCCATCATACGTATTGGCTACTGGGTGTTCATCAAAAGTCAGGCTGTCCTCAAGATCATATTGTGCAAATTTTGCCCACAGTTTATCGCCTTCAGGATAGACGCTCACAAATCTTTCCGGATGGCGTCGCTTAACAGAGACCCAAGCTGCAATATATAAAATAAAGATAAGGAAAGCAATTCCTGAAACGATTAAACCGTAGGAAAGACCGGGTGTGCGATATTCAAATCTAATATTTGTTACTCCTGCCGGTGCACAAACGGCCATAAAACCGACATTGACTTTTTCTATTTCAACTTTTCGCCCGCCAATGTATGCCGACCATCCTTCCTCATAAGGGACAGAGAAGAACACAAGATTTTCAGAATCTAAATTAACAGTCGCAGTAAATCCGCCGTTATCACGTTCAAACGCTATGGCAGATGTAGCCGCTAGTTTATAGCAATCTTCGCTGTAGGATTGCTCGTCGAAAGATAATTGCTTTTTTGTGTAATCATTATTGTTAATATTATAATCGCTGTCGATGTTTTTAAGAATGTAACCATATTTTGCAACTTGTTCGTCCGACAAAAGCAGTGCTTTAAGCATCATTTTGCTTCTGTTTTTATCATCTGAGCTTTCACATTGGGCGTTTGTCATATAGTATTCATAGGTGAATCCATATGGAATATAATTCTCATTTTCGTAAACTTTATAACCGTCAATAGTGTCAACAAGATTGTATCCCGACATGGCAGTTTTCCCATCAGTTTCAAAGCTTTCACCACCATCACGGTTAAGCAAATATTTAACCGAAAGCAATGGCCTAATAGCATAAGATTCTTTGGAAGGTCTGCTTGCAACGCCACGATCTTCTCCGACATACTTGTAAAATTCGGTAACACTTGCAGGAACAATTGAATGAAAGCAGTTAATAGATGGCAAGCCAAGATACATTCCGGTATTATCCACACCGCTATAAACATCAATACGATAATTATCAGAATCTCCGGGGAGGTCAACTTCCCCTTCAATCAATTGATCAATCATTACAGAATCCGTATCAAACGCGTGCGATTTTCCTGTTCCAATGAAAACGGATGCATATATAATGGTTATAATGCATACGGATGATATTGAAAGTGAATAAAATGCTTTTGGATTTTTACGAATTTTAGTAAGAATAATTTTAAGAGCAGCAAGTCCAATTATAGCAATGGCACATGTTGCCCCAAAGCGATATATATATGTTAGTGAAGTACTGTCAGTAAAAAGACCAAATTTTGTGATTTTACCATCTTTAACCTCTGATGGAAAAAGTCCAATGACCAGAGTAAAGGCAAAGGTTATTCCGGCTGACCATTTAAATGCTCTGTTCCAATTAACCTCTCTATCCTCGCATGACATAGCGGTAGCAAGGCACATCATTAAAACGGGCATATAGAACCAACGTGCATAATATGCAGTATTAAACATATAAAATGCACTGTTTAAAATCGGAACCAATGACATGAAAATCATGATGCCGATAATGCGACGCAGCCAGTGACCTCTTTTGCATTGCATCCAAGCAAAAACACCTGTCATGCCGAATAAAGGAAGCCAACCGCCAAGCGAAGACCATTTGACATCCGCATCAGGGAAAAATACGGGACGTGCCGGCAAATCCGGAGGAAAAAAGAAGCACTGGAGAATGTTAAGATAAATCTGCTCCTTGCCATACATTATGGCACCCCAACCGTAAGAAAAATTGCTGACTCTCGAGTTCTGAATAACCGCAAGCAATGAGGGATAAAGAAGTGCGGCACCAAGTAAAACGCCAAGAATGCATTCGAATATCAACCACAAGAAGCGTGAAAATGATATTTTCCAACAGCCTGATAAAACGCGGACAAACCAGTAAATTATAACGAATACAACCATTCCAAAGAAGAAAAAATAGTTAGACAGACCGCAAACGCAGACCATTATTGCAACCGGGCCGCGGCGATTTTTAGTTATGAACAATTCGATTGCCAAAAGTAATAATGGGAAAAAAATTATTGCCTCGTGAAAATGATTGAAAAATATATTGTAAATGGAAAAACCCGAAAAAGCATAGAGCAGGCCCCCAAGCATTGCGGCAGTTGGGGTTTTAGTAAAGCGGCGAATATAAAAGTATGCCGTTACCGCTGCACATCCAAATTTCAAAATAAGCAGTGGACCCATGAGATAAGGAATCATCCAGTTAGGGAAGGGCAATGTCAGCCAGAAAAATGGGCTGCCGAGAAGGTAAAAACTATATGATCCAATAAAATTGGCACCTAAATCTGTGTTCCAGTTCCAACCGATATTTCCTTCACGAATCATTTCATGACACATTTGATAGAAAGGCACTTGCTGAACATTGAAATCTCCAAAAAACAGGAAATATCCGCTATCAATAAAAATATATGGAATAAAAAATAAAGAGGCTACGCCAAGAGCTATTAAAAAAGTTTGTCGCCAAAGCTCTTTATGCTGTTTTAAAAAGCTGTCTTGGTAGTTAATATTGTTTGTCATATTTATCCTCCGGAAGTTCTTTACTCATAAAAAAACCAACACATGTGGCAGCAATCCAAATAAACATTGCGAGATTGATAATTGAAAATATAACCATCAGTTCACCTGAAATACTTTTTATCAAGGC
>JAQVYP010000137.1 GCA_029004655.1 Oscillospiraceae bacterium
ATAAGAATCTGACTTATATAAATGTTGCAAATATTCATAGCACGAGCATTTCAGTCGCAAATAATATGTTCTTAAAAGCAAGAAAGCCCTGAACGCTAAATGAGTGTCGAGGCTCTCGACTGACGGGGGCAGAACGACTCGAACCATCGACACACGGTTTTGGAGTGGATGTTGAATGGTGAAAACCATTGCAATAATTAGCGGTGTTGAGCTGAAACGACCTACACCAAATTCAGATTTATATTTTACATATTATAACACATGAAAGGCATTTTTGAAAGATAGATAATTCCGATTGACGCTCTTTTTCTTTCTTTGATTTAGACTTCGCAATTTTGATTGAAAAAAGACAAAATACCTTTTAGGGTACTTTATGTTGGGTCATACCGCTTTTAAGACGGAATTTACTTTGTTGCTATTTAATTAAAATAATTAGTTATTTAAACGAAAAAACACACGACAGTAGCGGCTGAGCACCGGTAACAGGATCGGCATCCATAAGCATAACGTCCTTCATATACTCGTTCCATTTGTCAACAACGGGACTTTCATTCTGAATTTTTGCGGCGTAGTCAATGCCTTTTTCACACTCATAGTAACCAAATAATTCATTTCCTACATTCCAAATGGTGTAGTTGACAATTCCCGCATTGCTAAGCATCTCAAGCATTTCAGACCATATTTCATTATGCCTTTTTATATATTCTTCCAATTTGCCTTCAATAATTGTGGCTTTCCAAGCGTATTTTTCCATATTAAAACCTCAGTTTATTTATTTAATATTTTTGGTAAAGTATCCAAAAGGTTAGTATATATACCATCACAAAGGCATTCAACACCACTTTGGCGAATATTGCCGCCATCTATTCCTATACAGGGGAAACCGGCAAGACGGGCAGAAACAACGCCGGCAGAGGAATCCTCCATTGCAATAACGCATTGTTCTTCTTTAGAAAAACCAAGTCCAACACGAGCAGTTTCGGCATATAGCCAAGGGTGCGGCTTTGGCTCTAGCTCGCCAAGTGTTCCAACCTGTCCCTTCGTTAAATTATTGCCGGCAGAGATAACAGCATCATAAAAATCAAGCGGATTACCCATGTTTAATGTATTAAATGCAGAAACTATTTCAGGTAAAGCTTTTTCTGTAAGTCCGCTGGTGACAAGTCCTATTTTAACATTGTTGTTTTTAAGCTCAAGAAGAAATTCTTTAAGATTGGGGGCAGGAACAAATGCGTTTTTTCTGCCTCTGCCTTCCATTATTTCCTTCATCTGATAACGTGTAATATAAAAATAATTTTCTCTTGCTTCTTCGACTGTCTTATCGGGACAGTATTTTTTTATGCAATATTTCAAATGCTCTGATACTGAGTGGCCTGAAACAAAAGGCAAATCTTCGTTTTCTAGCTTGAAATTTGAATTATTTAGTAAAACGCATACGGTTTGTTCAATTATCCAAATCCAAAACTCTTCAGAATGTACCGAAGTACCGTCCAAATCCATTAAAACTGCTTTTGCTTTGCCATTACATACGCCTGAATTTAACGGATAAAATGCAGGATACCCCATTGAAGATTTAACATTGCATAAAATGCTGTTATTAATTTCAACGAACTCTACTTTTTTGTCATGCGGGGTATAAATGTTTCCTACTCCGTTTTTAAAGGCAGTGAATATATTGCAAGATGTCGCTGATATGCTTTCAAGCTCGTTTTGGTAGCCTGCGCCAAGTATCTTTTCTGTATTCATATAAAATTTTACTCCGTTTTGGTTCAAATAGGCTTATTAGCCGAATTTAACGATATTATAACTACCTGTTTTAACAGGGCATAATTTACTTCCGTCAGCAAATGAATATCCTTTGGGTAGAGATATGGTTCCCTCAAGCTCTAACGGAGCATTTATATCAAGAATAATACCGTTTTCGTTTCGATTCCACTCAACCATTAGTTTTCCGCAAGGCAGGTTATGCCATGCTTTTACGTGTGAAAGACTGCTGATGAAGTACGGCTTAATATCGGTACAGTTCACGTTTTTTCTGTCAGGGTTTACATTTATTCCTGCAAGATATTTATAGAACCAGGCTGAAACATCACCCCAAAAATGGTGATTTAATGACAGTATTCTTCCACCCTCGGGCATAAATGATTCCCATAGGGTAGTAGCACCACGAACAATCCAGTTTCCATATGACGGGAAATCGGTTCTTGTTATCATGTTATAAGCAAGTTCAGCTTCATCGTTATCTGCTAATAGTCGGTAGATAATACGTCCACCTAAAACACCGGTATCAAAATGTCCGCCAGCTTTGTCAATTAGCTTTAACAAATAAGCAAATGCATCTGCTTTTTCGTCTTCGTCAAATATATTGTAATATATAGCCATTGCTTGAGATGTTTGACAATCTCCATCAACAATTCCACTTTTAATCAGGTTTTTACGAATTGCACTTTTAACAATAATTGCAAGAGATTCCGCAAACTCTTTTTGAGGTTTCATATTTAAAACGTCAAACATAAATGCACATTTTTCTGCAATATCAACAGTAAGTATGGAATCTGTAACAATAACAGGAGAAGCATATTGGTCTTCTCTTTTTCCAGGAGGACACCAGTCGCCAAGACCAATGCTAATTAGATTGTTTGAATCTAAACGAGAAAACAAGTAATTAAGATAACGCATAAAAGGAATGGCTGATTCTTCAAGAATGGATTTATCCCCGCGGTAAATATATGTATAATACGGTAAATAAACCAACACGTTATCCCACGCCGGTCCGTTGCCCCATGAATATCCCCATCCTGATGTAGGAACAATTCCCGGGAGCTTACCATCGTCGCTCATGGCTTTATGAATATTTCTTAACCATTCTTTATAACTGTTTTCAGGTGTAATATTTAACAGCATTTCTTCACTGGATAATGCTGCATCAGCTGTCCAACCATTCTTTTCGCGTTGCGGACAATCTGTAGGGAAGTAGTAAAAATTCGAAATACTGGAGCGCACGGTAATTTCTTGAATTTTATTTACAATGTCATTATCACATTCAAACCCACCGTTTATTTTAAGGTCAGAACTCATTACGAGGTAGGTAAGAAGATCTTTGGTAGCCTGCTCTTCGGCAATGCCATAAACCAATGCATATCTGTAACCGTGATATGTGAATTTAGGGGTATATTCTTCTACTCCGCTGCCTTTGCAAGTATATTCGTCTTCTTGAAAACGATGGCTTGGATTAAAACGAATATTGTCAGTGTATAACTTACCATCAACAATTGTTTCACCAAATTTAAGAACTACTTTTTGTCCGGCTTGTCCGCTGATTTTTAAAAGAAATAAGCCGGAATTGTTAACACCAAAATCATAACGATATGCATCGCCTTCTTTGGTGATTGAAATAGGCTTAATTTTTTCTTTGATTATTATCGGTTCTGCTTCACAAATTCTAGCCTTACCACGTGGGGTAGGAGCTTTTTCACAGTTTTTCCAATTAGAATCGTCAAGTTCAGGCAGGTTCCAGTTTGGTATTTCAAGACGTGCATCGTAATATTCACCAAAGTGTAAATCGTCAAATAATATTGGCGACGGTGCGGTTAAAGTGTTTTCGTCAGTAGTTAATACTTCTGAAGTACCATCGAAATAAGTAATTTCAATATCAAATGCTAATTGTGGAGCGGCACGCCAAGGCGCTTTGGACATGTCCCATATAAATCCGCCAAACGGATTTTGAAAACCATTTCCAAGTATAGCACCAATAGTGTTTTTGCCACTATTAATTTTATCAGTTATATCGTATACATCATAATAAATTATATCATCAGGATTGCTGCGATAAGGCGCAAAGTAACCTTTTGTAATATCTTGACCGTTTATATAAAGAAAGTAGTAGCCCAAACCACAAATGCGAATATCTGCCGATTTAATTTGTTTGTTAATATTAAATGAAAAACGAAAATATGGGGCTGGAACAAACTTATCAAGTTCGCAAAAATCTTTGCCTGCACATATAAAGTTTATTGGTAAATCTTTCATAGGTAGTCCTCCGATATTATGTAAATATTAGCGTTTTGAAGTTGAATCACCTATACATAAATCAACATCAAGTACAACGGATTTATTAACAAGTGTTTTTTGAGTTACCATTTCAAAGATAAGGCTTGCTGCATTATTACCTATTGCGTAAAAGTCATTGCTTATAGAAGTAAGCTTATGTTGGTTTGGCAATAAAGTATTTACACCGTCAAAACCGGTAATGCCAATCTCACTAGGTACTGATAAATTTAACGTTGAAACTGCACTATAAACGCGTTGGGCAAAGAAATCACTTACACATACCAAGCCAATGCGCTTTCCGGGATACTTGTCAATAAGCTCTTTTAATGATGATAAAATTGCAGAGTCGCTCAAAGATCCGTCAACATCATTAAATTGCAAATGTTCAAATACATAGTTATTTTGCATTGAAGTTTGGACTTGTCTGAAACCAAGATAACGTTCTCTTACAGATTCATTTAATGAAATATCCAAATCGGAAAGAAAACAAATCACATCGTAATTACAGCCTATCATATGTTTTGTAGCTAATGAAGCACCCTTAATATTATTAACTTTAACACAAGGAAGATTAAATCCTACAAGGGATTTATCAAGCAAAACAATAGGATGATTATCAAGAAAAATATCACATATCTGCTCAAAATCATTCAAATTTTGAGCAACGTATACGATTATACCGGAACTTACAGATTCTTTTACTCGTCTCATAGCAGCAAAGAAATCAGTAGCGGTGTTTTTACAGTAATGAATCATCAAATTATAGCCATGAATTCCCAATTGTTTCTCGACACCTTTAATTATGTTAAGTTCATCAAGACGGCCTTTATCCCTTTGGTCTGCAAAAGGCATAACAAGAGAAATTATTTTACATTCTTGTGATGTTGTTGATATGTGATCTATATTCACAAAACTGCCTTTGCCTTGTACTTTATATATAAGGGCTAAATTCAACAATTTGTCTAATGCTTTTATAACAGTTGGACGGCTTGTGTTAAATTGTTTTGAAAGTTGCATTTCGGTAGGTAACCTATCATTGGCTTTGTAAACGCCTGATTGGATTTGTTCTTGAAGATATTGACTTATCTGAAGATATAAAGGTAATTTCTT
>JAQVYP010000138.1 GCA_029004655.1 Oscillospiraceae bacterium
AAAATCGGGTGCACAAGTGTGTACCCGATTAATGCTTTTTTAATAATATTAACTTTGACTTATTGGCACCGCTTATTCTTCTGGATTCGCAACACTTCTGTATTGCTTTATTGAAAGTGAGCTTATCAAGCGTGCAACTGTCGAAAAATTCATTTGTTTCGATTGGGAAATGTACATAGCAAACCGATAGAATCCACGCAACTGCCATTTTTACATAATAACCGCCCTGAATGTTTTGACTAACATAAAATATTTCGTGTAAATAATCAGACGTCATATAATGGTCTAACAGCATTACGGTTGCAAATCGCTTTTGAAAATCGCTTCCCTCATAAAATTTCCTCAAAAACACAAGTCCTTGCTCGCGGCTTTTTCGAAAACATTTAAGCGAGGCACAAACACTATCGCAAACGGACCAGTTTGTTATTCTTGTCGAAAATTTCTCAATTTCCCTTAAAGTATCTCCAAAATCACATTTCATCACTGCAATTACAAATCCTGCGATCATTGTACATTCGAAATATCTGTCATCGCAGCATTCAAGAAATTCTATCGAATTGCCAAGGGAAATTTGTTTTGCTAAAAGCCGCAGCTTCGGAATTCTTATTCCCAGCATAACCGA
The DNA here is from genome assembly GCA_029004655.1 of Oscillospiraceae bacterium. Classification (GTDB taxonomy): domain Bacteria; phylum Bacillota; class Clostridia; order Oscillospirales; family Acutalibacteraceae; genus STF2-152. The sequence continues at coordinate 623 of JAQVYP010000138.1, forward strand.
ACTGTCAGGTACAAGTGCAGAAGAAAACTGCTGATACTCGCTTTCTGCCTCGGATTCCAAAAACTTAACAAACCTTTCATAATCCCGGCTTGTCCAATTTTTTCGATTTAAATTAATCATTTTGCTATTTTAAGCGAAATATCAAATGCCTTGACCGAATGGGTTAAAGCTCCGATAGAAATTATATCCACACCGGTTTCGGCAACCATTTTTATTGTATCAGCCGTAATATTGCCTGATGCCTCTAACGGTACTCTTCCGTTGCACAGCTTCACAGCCTCTTTCATGGTCTTGCAATCCATATTATCAAGCATAATTATATCAGCCTTGCAGTTTAATGCTTCTTGCACCTCTTCGATATTGCGTGTTTCAACCTCAATCTTAACCATATGACCAACCTTTGACTTCAGCTTTTCCACAGCCTTTGTAATACCGCCACTTGCATCTATATGATTATCTTTGAGCATTGCCGCGTCTGACAAATTGAAGCGATGGTTTCTTCCGCCGCCGCAAACAACCGCATACTTTTGCAGTGCTCGCATTCCAGGTAAAGTTTTCCTTGTATCGGTGATTGATGCATTTGTATCCTTAACAAGTTCCACCGCCTCCCGAGTAGCAGTGGCAATACCTGACATGTGTTGAATAAGATTAAGTGAGGTTCTTTCGCCCTTCAAAAGCTCTTTGACCGGTCCTTTAACAGTGGCAATTATATCACCTTTTTGAACCTTGTCGCCATCCTTCATAAAACGCTCGAATTTGAAATTACCGAGAAGTTCAAATACTCTTAGCGCAACATCAAGTCCGCACAGCACACCGTCTGCCTTGGCAATGAATTTTGCCTTTGCCGTTTTGCCATCCTCAAGTAAATAATCAGCCGCCATATCTATATAATTAATATCTTCTAAAAGTGCTGTCTTAATCAGGTCGTCAACATAAAATTGCATCATTGATTAACTACCTCCCCAATAATTATACTTGCAACTCTTGCAAGACTTCTAGCTTCTAAATAATCTGTGTTAACTTTAAATTTGTTGCGATACAATCTGTTCTTAATATCTTCGATTTCCGAGCTGTATTTTAATGCTGAATCAATATCCGGAATAACAAAATAAGCTTTTTGCAGCATTCTTCTAATTGTGGTACGCATACCTGACGGCATTGGTGCGCCATCGGTTTGGTGAATAATCGGTTTGCCTGTAACAGAGCCTGCAGTGGGACTGCTTTTATTAATATCATCAGCCGAACGACGTCCAAAAACAAGTGCTTCCAAAAGTGAATTGGATGCCAAGCGATTTTTTCCGTGCACTCCGGTGTGAGAGCATTCACCCACAGCATATAATCTATTGATTCTCGTTCTGCTGTTAAGGTCAACATCAATTCCGCCCATAAGATAGTGGTGACAAGGGAATATAGGGATCGGGCTTTTGGTAATATCCACGCCCTCATGCAAGCAACGTTCGTATATCATCGGGAAACGATCTTTAATAAAGTTGCTTTCTCGATGTGTAATATCCAAATAAAAGCTCTCACTTCCGGTGCGACGAGACTCCAGAATTATCGATCGTGAAACAACATCACGGGGCGCAAGCTCCAATCTCTCGTCATAGCGATCCATAAACCTTTTGTGCTCATTATTCAAAAGAACAGCACCCTCACCTCTGACAGCCTCGCTGATCAAAAATCTTTCACGTCCTTTTGCTGCTGCAAATGCAGTAGGATGAAATTGAATGAAATGAAGATTTTTAATACTTGCACCCAAATCAGCCGCAATTGCTATTCCGTCACCGGTCGCGATTGCCGAATTGGTGGTGTATTGATATACTCTTCCTATACCGCCTGTTGCCAACACCACAAATGATACGCCGACAGTTTTAAAGCCATCTGCACCAAGCAGTGTGGCGTAGTATCCTCCGGAGGTTTCATCAAGGAAACAAAGCGCTGTATCCTCGACGATTTCAATATTTTTATGAGATTTAACTGCAGCGATTAGTGTCCTCATCATTTCTTCGCCTGTTGAATCTTTGTGATGCACTATTCTGCGGCGGCAATGTCCACCCTCAAGGGTCTTATTAAGTTCTCCATTAACGCGGTCAAAATTTGCACCCATTTCTATTATTTTTCTGACGTCTCCGGGACCTTCTTCTACAAGGGTTTCAACTGCCTCAACATTATTAAGATATCCCCCTGCAATGAGAGTATCCTTGACATGCAATTCATAACTATCATTAACTGTATCCAAAACCGCTGCAACACCGCCCTGAGCCAATGATGAATTACATAATTTTAACTGACGCTTGCAAACAACAAGTGCATTGATGTTTGCATCCAAATTTAATGCAGTGTAAAGACCACCGACACCGGCTCCTACAATCAATACGTCATATTTATCACGCATATTATGCGCCTCCTAAGCAACAGCCAAGCAATTATGTGAATCGAGAATTAAATGATCCACCTTTATTATGTGTTGTTGTTATTTTATCATAACATTGCAGAATAATAAAGTTAAATACTAAACAAAAATGCAAAAAAAAGCAACCGCCCTATTGGACGGTTGTTTTTGATGTAAGCGCTGACCTATTTTCCCGGGCAGTTGCCCGCCAAGTATTTTCGGCACCGATGAGCTTAACTTCCGTGTTCGGGATGGGAACGGGTGGACCCTCAACGTAATAAGCACTAACTATTGTAACCTAAGTATCTTGCATTCACTCTGTTGGCTACCACATTTCATTCGTGAGTGCAAGATACATATTATCACTTAAGTTTACAAAATGCAAGTGTTTTTTTAAAAAACTTTTATTTTTTTTAAAATTCACCTTGTGGTGCCATATTTTGCGTCCTTTGATAGTGGTTTATAACATAGCGGGAGAACACTGTAACCGATGCCAAAAAATATGGAACTGTAAACAATAGCGGCACAGCAAGCAGTGATAATACAAACCAGCCTATAAAGCTGATTACAAAATAGAAATATGCACTCTTAGAGCCTTTAGAAACGACAGCCGAATATTTGAAAGCATCATGGACTGATACAGTTTCATCCCAAAACAATATCGAAGTTACCAAATAATATCTGATTATAAAAACAATAAGTCCAACCAGTCCCAAAATAACCAGAAAATCTGCAATTGAAGATAAAGACGAAATCCCCAGCGGAACAGATGTGCCAAATAGTGCATAAACTTCTGGAGAAGTTGCGGCATATACAATCATATATGGTAAAAACACTATCGCAGTTAAAGCAACAGTTCGCCAAAAGAATCCCCAGAACACTTTCAATGACAATATATAATTATTGACACTAGAAAAATAATAGAACACTCCACCGACCGAGTCATCAGCTCCACCTGTAATGCGCCAAAACCATCTCAACACACCAAGGACCAGCGGAAAAGTTATTATGAAGCTGAACAATGTTGAAGCCACCGTAACCAAAACATTAGACCATTGGTTTAAATAAATTATATTTTGCGGTTCAAGCGGTGACCACACATTATCGCCCTTTAAAATAGTCAGCAACAACTGCTGAAAATAGATTTCTATAATAAATACCGTCAATAAGATTAAGCTCACAGCAATAGCCGCAGGCCATCTTTTTTTCAATGTAACTCTTGCGGTGCTCTTTGCAGCAGCATTTGTCGGCAACATAATAATACCCCTTGTCTATTCTAAATATACTATCTTATTATTATATCAAAATCCCAAATAAATGTAAACCTAATGAAGACCATCCATTAATAATATGTAAACAAAAAAGCAATCACAAACAAATTATGACTGCTTTTTAGAAAAAATATCGACTATTAGTTTAACTTCGCAAGCAAAATGTCTGTCAAAATACTTGAATCGTAAGGCGAGGCTTGCTCCAGTCGGGAATTGTGTTTATAGATACAAGTATATTTCTACTGCTTTCAAAGTACAAGCGCACATTGTCAAATTGGGACATTATTGAAGGCAAAGCGGTGAGACTTGTCGCCCGCCCTACACAAGTTATCCTTTGTTTAAGAATTGCTGAATAAACTTAATAGTCGTAAATATTTCTATTTTGCTGACTTGTTGGAACGGGTGATTTTTGCGCCCTTTTCGATAGCAATTGCTCCGGTTCTGACACATTCTCGAATTCCGAATGAGCGCAGCAATCCTTCTAATGTTTCGGTGCGTTCAGCGGTATCGGTAAACTCCAGTGTGATTGTTGACTGAGATACATCGACGATTTTAGCACCCATAAGCTTGGCAATATTCATAATTTCCGCACGTTTTGATGCTGTAAAGCTGACTTTGAAAAGTGTTAGAGTGCGACTTATAAATTCACCCTCAGGCAAACGCTTAATTTTTATTACCTGAATCAATTTATTAAGCTGTTTTTCAATTTGCTCGGCAGTATACTCATCTCCCGAAACCTCAATCGTAATTCTTGAAATATCAGGGTCATCTGTTTTGCCAACAGCAAGTGAATCAATATTAAATCCTCTTCGTGAGAACAAACCAACAACCTTTGAAAGCACACCGGCATGATTCTCAACCAGAACAGATA